>JACMPN010000491.1 GCA_014377495.1 Candidatus Sericytochromatia bacterium | reverse complement strand
AGCGCTCCCCCCTCTCCATTTTGGAGAGGGGGGCTGGGGGGGGTGAGGTGAGGACGCCACCCGCCAGAGTAGTGCGCTCGAACGCCACCAGCGCCGAATCTCGGGTCTTGCCGGCGCCTCAGTCAGCGGCAGAGTTGGCAATGCCCAGATCCAGGTGCACTGTGGGGTTGTTCTGGCGCTTCCAGATCCAGCCGTCCATCAGGTAATGCAGGGTGTTGTGAAAGACGACGATGGTCAGCGCCACAGTGGCCGGCACGATCGAGAGCAGCCCGACGAGCCCCACCGAAAAGGCCAGGGCGAGGCCGAAATAACGCCCATAACGGTTGTCTTTTGCCCACAGATGGATGCGATCGAGGGACTGCCCTGCCTGGGCGGCCCGCTGAGCCCGTTGGCGCTGAAAATGCCAGACGAAGCCACCGTACTGGATGTCGTGGAAGGTGATGAAGATGGCCAGGGTCAGCAGGTAGTCCTCGGTCCGGACCGCAGCAAAGGCGATCAGATATGACGCACAGGCGACGGCTGCCGTGGCCAGGTGGGCGCTGGGCAGGGGTTTGCCCTTGGCTGCCCGCCGTTTCAACACCTGGACCGTGCGCAGGGCATACCAGGCCATGGCGGCGACGATCGGTATCAGCGACCAGACGGGGATGTGGGGCGTCAGCAGGGTAAAGGTCTGGCGGTCGACGACAATCTCCAGCGACGGGAACAACCACACGTACAAGACAGGCATAGCGAAGGCCAGCACGCAAAAATCATGAAACGGCTTCAGATCGGTGAAAATCGTCCGGTCGCCGATGACCTGGGCAAACTTGGTGTCGTACATGCGCAAAATGCCGACGTGCTGCTTGCCGATGTGATAGAAGCCCAACAGGGTAACGAAGGTAAATAGGGCATCCCAGCCCCCATAGACCTGACTGAACGGGACCAGCGTGGCCAGGGCGGCGGTGGCCAGGACCGGCTGCCAGAAGCTGCGCCGGGAATAGAGCCCACGGGCACTGGATGGCAGGCTGACGGCGTAGGTCAGCCAGGTGTGCGGCGTGGCAAAGGCGACGACGTAGATGACATAAAGCGGCCAGATGCTGGCCTTGCCCCAGATCGCATACGCCGGCAGGTAGACAGCCAACGGGATCAGCAGTGACCAGATGAACCAACCCAAATCCTTTTTGCGGCCGAACAACCAGTAACCCTCCGCTTGGCGGTCCGGCGTACGCGTCTGCGTGGTTTCAAGCGAAAGGGTCGCCATCGTGACTCCTCAAAAGGGGGCTGTCATTACGTCATACCCCAATTCCCGTAGGCCGTACCAGTCGGCGAACGGGTCCAAACGGTCGCCATGACGGTTCCGGAGCCCCGTGCACCCGGGTTTTGGCCATGGCCCAATGGCGCAATATGAAGGGGTCACCTTTGTTCAGGCCGGGAGCCGAGACCGTGAATCTTGCCGAGTACCGTCGCGCACTGGATCCCCTCGTCCGGCCCGACCAGTTCGAAGGTAATGGGGTCATCCTCGTCCACGTGGTGGCCCACCTGCTCGTCGTCACCGGTCTGAGTCTCGCCGTGGCGGCGCATCTGACGATCTGGCCCCTATGGAGCATCCTGCTGCTGGCCTGCGTCTCCGGTCACAGCATCGTCTGCCTGGGCTTTGCCGGGCATGAGCTGGACCCGATGCTGCTTACCCTGACGGTGACAGTGCCGAAGTGGGCGGACTTTTTGCATATCCGCTTTTCCCACCACGTCGAGCATCACCTGTATCCCAACGCCGGACCGAAGAATTACCCCCGCATCCGGGCGGCCCTGCTGGCCAAATTCCCGGAACGGTACAACGTCAGGGCCTTCGGTGAGGCCTACCGGACGATTTTGGTGACCCCGCTGGCCCACCTCGATCCGTACACCCTGGTCGATGCCGACGGCGGCAGCCGCATGACGGTGCCGCTCCCCGGCGTGGCCTACACCCATGACCGCGAGCCGGTGCCGACGCATCTTTGACCCCGATAATAGGGCCATCCCGGATATCGTCTGCCCCTATTCTTTAACAGTTATTGAACTGCCATTAAGCACCACTGAAGTTGGCGACCCCATAATGGAGTCAGGTTCCATGACGCCGAAGGGGTAGCGTGCATGTCGGTCACTCACATCCGCCCGCAAGGGTCACTGTCGCCGCTCACAGCGGCCGCTGCAATGAACGCTGCGTCTCGGACCGCGCCCAAAGCCGCCTCTGCCATCGTCAAACAGTTCGGCCAAGACGCCTTGACCCTCACTCATGTCAAAGGCGCCGCCATCCTCCCCGCCCTGACCCTGTTCCCGGCCCACATGCGCAGCCCCGAGGCCACGAACTTCTTTCACCCGAACCCCGTCGCCGCCACCCTGCAACTGGAAGGGGAGTTCCGCCGGATCGGGATTGCCTTCAAACCCAAGGTGGTCGTCGATTGGACCAGCTTCGTCGGCGATCCGCCCACCCTGATCCATCTGAACCGCTTCAAGTTTTCGCCGGCCATGCGCACCTTGACCCAGCGGTCCATGTCCGAAACGTCCTTCATGCATTTGCTGCGCCACGAGTCGGCCCACGCCTTCGAAAACATCGCCCTGAAACCGGCGATGATGGGCGAGTACAAGGCCGCCTTCGGATCGGCCAACCGGGCCTACAACGTCAGTTTCATAGATCAGGTGCTTGCCGGCGTCCGTTACAAGAACGGGCCCGACTTCGTCTCCAAGTACGCCCAAGTCCACCCGGTGGAGGATTTCGCCGAGACCATGGCCGTTTACACGCGGCTGGCCGGCAAAAACCCGGCGATCCGTCGTTACGTGGCCCAAAAGGGTGGCAGCGAACTCCTGGAAGGTAAATTTGCCTTCGTCGGCAAGCTGGCCCGGAACTTCGCCAAACTGCATCCGGCCCTGTAAAGCAAACCCCAGAGCGAGCCGGTGACGGGCCGGCCCAGGTCGCACCGGGACCACAGAATGGATGGAGAAGGGGGGACGGACGGATGTTGGAATCACTGCGGCCGCTCTCTCACGCAGCCACGTCGCCCACGGCCCGGGTGGTCAACGCCCTGAGCCAGGAATCGGTCGGT
>JACMPN010000490.1 GCA_014377495.1 Candidatus Sericytochromatia bacterium | reverse complement strand
GGGTGTGTCCTTCGTCCCCCCCCTCCTTTAACCGGCCGTGGGGCCCGCAGTAAATAGGGGGGCCGCGACTTTGGCCTTGAGACAGAAAAAGCGGCTTAACGCCTGATTGACGTACACTAAGGTTCAGCGTGGGGTCCGACTAGCGCTACAACGCTTTCATCTTCAGTTACGAATCAGATGGAAATGGGGACACCGATGCACGACAACCATCGACGGCGAGCTGTTCTATGCGTTGTCGCCATTGCCCTCTGGCTGGTGGGTTGCCTGGGCAACCTTGTCGCTCAGGCCTACATCTACCGCGACGATGCCGGCGAGGGCGGGCCTTACAGTGTCCCGTCGCGGACCTTTGCCACCAAGGCGGTCGGCGATCCGCTGTCCGTGTCAGTGTCGACCGTGACGATGCCCCCCCTCGTCACCACGCCCCCGGGGACGATCGTCTACCGCCTGACGATCAAGAACATCGCCGCCATCCCCCACACGGTCGTGCCGCGCTGGACGATGACGAGTGGATCACCGGCCTGGACCTATCCCGGTCCGACGAGTGTGGTGATCAATGCCGGCGCCCCGGACACGACTGCGCCGACCGTGACCACGGACGGCACTTCTTATCTGACGTTGAACTGGAAGCCCGGCACCGGGTACCCACTGGCGGTCAACGACACGCTGCAGGTCACCTTTTCGGTCGGCGTGCCCGGGGGTACGCCGGCAGGCTGGTATGGCTCACAAGCTTACGGCCAGAGTCTGACGTCGGGTGTCACAGTGGCCACCGGGGCGATGGCCGGGGTGACAGTCAAAGGGTCGGTCAGCGCTGACATTGGTTTGTCGGCGTCACCTTCGGCAGTGACGGCACCCGGGACCGTTAACTACAAGCTGCGCATTTCCAATAACTCGAACAGTGCCGGCCCGGTGCTGAGCCCCAAGCTGACCCTGACCCATCCGAATGCGGTGGTCGCCGGCTGGTCGCGCAATACCGGCACGATGACGATGACCTGGAGCCGCCCCCAGACCCCGCCCACCTCAGCGCAACTGGCCGCCTGGAACTTTCAGGACCTGTACACCCTGTTGCAGACATATGGCAGCGGTGATCCGAATCTGAACGCCGGTGAATGGGTGCAACTCAATTATGCCTATGCGGTGTCCATCGCCGCACCATCCGGGAGCTACGGATCCCGGGTGGTGCTTACGGGTGGTGTCTACAGTATGGACAGCGGCAACCTGGCGACGGTCTCGGTCGGTGGCCAGCTTTCGTCGGCCTCCGTGACCCAGGCGTTTTCACCGGATACCGTGGCGCCGGGCGGGACGGTCTCGGTCACCACGTCCGTGGCCAATTCCGGCACTTTGACCCTCTCCAACCATGACGTCTCCGAACTGCTGCCCGACGGTTTCACCCAAGTGGCCGGCACCGCCCAATACCGCATCAACAACGGGGCCTGGACAGCTCTGGGCAACGGCGTCCTGGGTTCTGACGGAGCCTTGCACTGGATATTCAGCGCTGCGCTGACCGCTGCCTCGACACTGGATCTCAACGTCCAGCTCACGTCAGGCTTGACCACCGGCACCTATGGGGTGGTGGGTGCGTATGCCTCCGCCCCCTTGACCGTCGAAGGGACCAAAACCTTTGCGCCCACCGACCTCGGCCCGACGCTAAAGCTCTGGCTGGATGCGGCCGACGCCTCCACCGTGTCGCTTTCCGGCAGCAACGTCACCCAGTGGAATGACAAGAGCGGCAACAGCCGCCATGCCGTCCAGGCCATCGGTGTCAGCCAGCCGAGCTACGACGCCACCACCAAAAGCCTTGTCTTCAACGGCTCTTCGAGCTACATGACCGATCCCCTGACTCCGAACAACCTTGGCAGTACGGCGGCGACACTGTTTGCAGTGGTCAAGCCGGCCGTCGCCCCCACCAATTACCTTGGAATGCTCTTCTGGCGGGGCACAGCGACCGGCCTGAACTTCAACCCCAGCGGCAGAATCGGCTATCACTGGATGGACAACCCCGCGACGTACAGCTGGACCGGCGGCCCGGCGCCGATCGTCGGCAGCAACCAGGTCGTCGATCTGACAGTGGCCCCGGCCAGCCAGATCGTGACGCTGAACGGCACGGATTACACCAACACCTTCGCGATCGGGGCATTGTCGGGAACGACAAGTCTGAACGTCGGCCAGGACCCGGCGGGCGGCCGGTATTTCAACGGCACGATGTCGGAAGTGATTATCTGCGACACGACCCTGAGCTTGACAGACCGGCAGAAAGTCGAAGGCCTTTTGGCCTGGAAATGGGGCGCCCAGGGCAACCTGCCGGTTTCCCATCCCTACAAGACCTTTTCGCCGACCACGAACGGCACCACCAGCGCCTCCGGCACGGTCATCGTCAGCACTGATGCGTGGACTCCCGCCTTGCTGGGCACCACCGTCCAGCTTTGGCTCGACGGCAGCGATGCCAGCACCATCACAAAGGACGGCAGCAACCGGCTCAGCCAGTGGAATGACAAGAGCGGCTTCAACCGTCATGCAGTGCAGGCGACCCTCGGCAACCAGCCTGTTCACAGCAGCATCACCAAGGCGGTCACCTTCAACGGGACCTCCAGCTTTATGACCGATCCGCTGGTCCCGACGAACCTTGGGGCGCAGACGGCCAGCTATTACGTCGTCATGAATCCATCGGCCGCCCCCACCACCTATAATGGCTTGCTGTTCTGGCGAACGACGGCGACCGGGCTGAACTTTCACCCTGGCGGCACATTCGGGTACCACTGGATGGACAGCAGTGCGACGTACGGCTGGACCGGCGGCCCGGCGCCGATCGTCGGCACCAACCAGGTTGTGGACCTCAATGTCACCGCCACGAGCCAGACAATGTCGCTCAATGGCACCGATTCAACCAATGCGTCCACCATCGGCAACCTGACCGGGTCGAATCCGCTGAACATCGGCCAAGATCCTGCGGGCGGCCGGTTCTACAATGGCAGCATGTCTGAGATCATCATCTGCAACACGGCGCTCAGCCCAGCCAACAAGCAGAAACTCGAAGGCTACCTCGCCTGGAAATGGGGCACGCAAGGCAGTCTACCAGCCGCTCATCCCCACAAAAGCAGCCCGCCCCAAGGCGGCACAAGTGTGCCGCAGGTGACCCTGACCGTCTATTCCGTGACGCCGGCGACGATCGCCGCCGGTGGCGCAACGGCGACCTACACGCTCGCCCTGAAAAACAACAGCCCGCTGACTGCCGCCAAAAACGCCACCGTGCGGGCGGTGCTCCCCGGTTATCTCGCTTACCGGGCCGGCACCTCGGACCTGACCATCGCCGCCGCGACGGGCGATCCGGCCGTCAGCACCACGCTGGTCTGGGACACACTGGGTGACATCGCCGCCGGCCAGACCCTGACCCTGAGTTTCAACGTGGCGGCCGATTCTGCCGCCCCGCCGGGGACCTACTATGTGGAGGCGGCCAGCTTCGGGACGAATTTCACGGCCGTCTCCAGCGGGGCCCCGCCGAGTGGCGGCAGCTCGATCCCGCCGCTGACCGTGACGACCGCATCGGCGGTTGATCTGGCCGCCTTTACGGCGGAGGCGACCCCGGCCCGGGTCACCCTGCGCTGGCGGAGCGGTCGCGAAGTGCGACATCTCGGTTACCGTGTGTTCCGCAGCCCGTCGGCCACGGCACCCCGCACGCCGCTCCACGATGGCTGGATCGGCGGTCCCGGCGACCAAAATACGGACCGCAACTACAACTGGCATGACGACAGCATCAGCGCCGGCACGACCTTGTTTTATTGGCTGGAGGACACTGAGCTTGGTGGCCTGACGGCCCTCCATGGCCCCCTGGAGGTGGCCGTTCCCCAGACCGGCACCACGACCGTCGCCTGGCAGCCGACGTCGACGGCCCTGCCGGCGACCACCCCGATCAGCCGCAAAGAGTTCAACGCCCCCGCCAAGACCAGTGCCGCCTATCTGACCGTGGACGAGGCCGATCGGACCGGTGCCACGGTGACCCTGCGCCTACCGCCGCTCCAGGCCCGGAAAGAAGGTGGCTATACCCGCCTAGTGATCCCCGGATTGCCAACCATCCAGGACGACGGCCAGGTGGAGCTGCCGATGGCGCTCGCCGGCTTTGGCTTGCCCGTGGGCACCGGCTACACCCTCGCAGTACTCGGCCGTGAAGACCCCCTGATTCTTTCTGACGTCGATCCGCCTGTCGTCCGCTTCACTGGCGGCAGCGCAGGCGGGGGCACCGGCTACGTCCCGTCCACCCCGCGGGCGGGCGCCAGCAGTCGGCCCACGGCGGCCACCGTCACGACTCCCCGCTCCAGCGCCGGCCGGGTGCCTGTGCCCCAACCAGCGAGCGTCGTCCTCGAACGGGTGGCGGTCCCCTCGCAGCTTTCAGCCGCAGCCCTCCAGCAGCACATGCAGTTCGGGTTCAGCACCCTGTCGCAGACCGGGCTCTTTCCGGCGGTGGCTGCGGTTGGCGACACGCCGATCACCCTGCGTGACATGGACCTCCTGCGTGTGAAGCTGTATCCGGTCGTCTACGAAGCAAGCACCCGGACCGTCACCCAGTACCGCACACTGCGCCTGCGACTCAGCCTGAACACACCGGCGGATGTGCTTCAGGACGGCAACGGCGATGACCGGCGGTCCCGCTTCGATCTGGCCCTGTCGCGGTTGGCGGCGGACCAGGGGGTACTGGTGCGTTGGCGCTCGACCATGCCCACCGTTGACGACGGCTACCGGACGCCGGAGACGGGCGGCCTGCGCCTGTCGGTGGACCGTTCCGGGCTGCACCGGTTGACCGCTGCCCGTCTCCAGGCAGCCGGATTCGACCTGAGCCATCCGGACCGCTGGCAGCTCTGGCATCGCGGTCACGAGGTCCCGATGCACCTCCGGACATCCGCCGGGCAAGTCGATTCCCTGACCTTCTATGCTGAGGCCGTCGGTAACCGCTACACCGCCACGGCCCGCTATGACCTCGTCGTCGGGACCGCACCCGGGCGACGGATGGCCACCTTTGCGGCGGCCCCGGACGGACAGACGCCCGCCTGGCGGCGGAAAACGGTCACCTATCGGGAGCCCAGCCAGTACATCAGTAACGCGCCGCCTGACGCCGCCACGGATCACTGGTTCAGCGATTACCTGGCCACAAACCATGAGGTGGTCACCAAGACACTGGCGATCCCTGACCGGATCCTGGATCCGATCACGGCGGCCCGCCTGACCGTCACCCTCGCCAGCCTGAATGTCGGAAAAACAGCCGGCCAGCGCCAAAAAGTCGGGATCTGGCTGAACGACGCACTCCTGGGCCACGCGACCTGGACGGGCGCCCAATTTGAACGGACCGAACTGACGGTGCCGGCGGCCCTCCTGCGGACAGGCGACAATGCCGTCCGCCTGCAACTGATCGGTGAAGCCAGGGCTTTGGTCTACTTTGACCGTCTGGACCTGACCTACGGGGCTGACTGGCAGGCAGATGGCGTGTTGCCCGGCATGGCCAGTCCGACCACCGGCTGGGTGGCCACGATTCCCGATGCCGTCGCCACGACGGACGTATACCGCCGTGATGCGGCAGGAAACCTGGCCATGGCGGAACAGATGGCGCTTGCCGGCGGGCTGGGCCGGCTTTCCGATCCGTCAGCCGACGCCACGACCGCCTATGCAACCATCAGCCGGGACGACGGCGGGGTGTCCCTGGCTCGGCAAGCCGTGGTGGCTGGGCCGGTGCTTCATGATCCTGCCTTGTGCGCCGACTACCTGATCATCACGCCGGCAGCCTTTGCCGAGGTCGCAGCCGACTTGGCGGCACACCGTGAGCAGCAGGGCCTGAAAACGCTGGTCGTACCGGTTGAGCGCATCTACGAGGAGTTCGCCGGCGGTCATCCGGAACCGCAGGCGATACAGGCCTTTCTGCGTTGGGCCGCCGCCAACTGGCAGGCCCCCACGCCGAGCTACGTGCTGTTATTGGGTGACGGTCATTACGATGCGCTGGACCGGACCGGACAACACATGCCGAATCCGTTGCCCCCCCTGATGAGCGAAACCCGGCTCGTCGGCGAGGTGCCCGACGATACCCGCCTGGTCAGCCAGGCGGGTGGCCAGGCACTCCCCCCATACTTCGTCGGCCGGATGCCTGTGAACTCCGTCGACGAGGCCCGGGCGATGGTCGCCAAGGTGAAAGCCTATGACGCCGTCACGGCCCCCTGGACGACGGGCAGCATCACCATCCACGACGATGACGATCCGGCCTTTGCCGACATGGCCGCACGGTTCAGGGAATCCTTTCCCGCCCGGCGCTGGGACACCTACGGCGTGCGCGATACCGCCGCCATGAAAGACCGCCTGCACCTTGGCGCCGGCCTGACGACATACATCGGTCATGGCAGCGACTGGGGCTGGACGCAGGAAGACATTTTCAACGGCGACGACCTGCCGAACTGGCTGCCCAACGGTCAGGCTGGCGTCGTCATCGCAGCCAACTGCCTGAACGGGTATTTTGCGAGCCCCTGGTTCCCCAGCCTCGGCGAGGCGATGATGGCGGCCGATCGCACGGGCGCCGTGGCCTTCCTCAGCAGTTCCGGCTTCACCTTGCCGACCAACCAGGCCGTGATGCTGCCTTTCCTAGCCCGCTATACCCAGGATCCAGGCCTCGATCTGGGCACGGCCCTGACCCTGGCCAAGCTGCAGCTTTACCTGCAGGGCGGCCCGTTGTGGGAGGACGAGGTTTCAGGCTGGCTGCTATTGGGCGATCCGGCGACCCGGCTCAAGCCCTGAGACGAGGCACATTGGTGCCGTAGGATCGGAGCACCTGCCGCCGCAGGCCCTGTCGATGCCGGTTTGGGACGAAGTCGGTTTACAATGACCTGTCTTGGCGTGTGGCCACTGTCGCGCCGCGCCAAACGAAACAGTCGATAAGGTGTCTCATGCTGCTCTCCCTGTTGCGCCAGTGGTTGGCCCAGATCCCGGATTTCCCCCGCGCCCGCCCGCGCACGCCCGTGGCCATTGGTGGACTGAACCCGGCCGCCAAGGCCTTTTGGGCCGGCAGCCTCGCCGAAGCGCACGGCCCCGTCCTCTGGGTCGTCAAAGGCCCCGATGAGGCCCGTCGGGCATTGCACAACCTGGCCGCTCTCGGCGTGGACGACGTGGAACATTTCCCCGGTGTCGAAGTCTCGCCCTACGAGCGCATCGCCCCGGAAGCCAACGGCGTCCGCCTGCGCCAGCTCGTCCTGGAACGCCTGCCCCAGCGCCCGCCCCGGATCATCGTCACCACCGCCCGCGGCCTGACCATGCGGCTGGTGCCACCCGTGGACGCCAAACAGAACCGGCTGACGATCAAATCCGGCGACGTCCTCTCACCCCAGGCCCTGACGGAACAGCTCGTCCACCTCGGCTACCGACCGGTGGGCAACGTCGAAGAAGTGGGTGAGTTCAGCCGGCGGGGCGGCATTTTGGATCTGTACGCCCCCGGAGCCGAGCTGCCGTGGCGGTTCGAGTGGTTCGGCGACGACATCGAGTCGATTCGCACCTTCGAACCGGCCGACCAGCGCTCCGCCGATCCCGTGGACGAAGCGATCATCGGCAGTCCGCACGCCTTTGCCATGCCCGGCGGCCGGCATTGGGCCGAGATCGACGCCCGGATCCGCCAAGCCCTGATGGGCCAGGTCGCCGAGCTCTATCAGGGCGGCCAGCACGACACCGCCACGCAATTGCGGGCCAGCGTCGAGGCCGACCTGCGCCGGATGGCCGGGGGCGAGTACGCGGCCGGTTACGAGTACTACGCGCCCTTCCTCTATGAGCAGGGGGCGTCCCTACTGGACTATCTGCCGGAGACAGCCTTGATTGTCTGGGACGAGTCGGCGGAGCAGCAGACGATGCTCACCCGCTGGCAGGCCGACATTCTGGAAGCGCACCGCACCCAGGTGGGTCAGGGCAAACAGCTCGCCCTGCCGGAGGCGCTGTTTGTCCCCATGGCCCGCGTGCAGCAGCGTATCGCCGCCTTCAGCCAGGTCCATCTGCAGACCCTGGGCAAAGACAGCGAGAGTCTCCTACCGCCGATCAGCCACAAGTTCGACGAGATGGCCCGGACCATGAAGGCGTGGACGGCGGAAGGGTTTCGGACGATCGCTGTCAGCGCCCAGCCGCAGCGGCTGATGACGATTTTGCGGGAGCGGGACTGCGCCGTTTCCTACAACGAGAACATGCCCGTCGCCAACAGCCTGGAGGGTGGCGTCTGGGCCGAGCGCGGCAGCCTCACCCAGGGCTTTGCCATCCCCGGGCTGAACGTGCGGATCGTGACGGATGCCGAGCTCTTCGGCTGGAAGCCCAAAGCCACGTCGCGCCCCGCCCATCGGGCCAAGACCACCAAACAGGAAGCCGCCACCCGGCTCGAGGACCTGAAGCCGGGCTGCTACGTGATCCATGAGGTGCACGGCGTCGGCCAGTATTTAGGTCTGGAGCAAAAGTCCGCCGCCGGCCAGACGCGGGAATACCTGGCCCTGCAATACGCCAGCGAGACCAAGCTCTTCGTCCCCGTCGAACAGATGAATTTGATCACCCTGTACCGGGGCTCCGGGGACAGCCCGCCCAAACTGCACAAGATGGGCGGCGCCGACTGGCAGAACGTCCGCAACAAAACGAGCCGGGCCGTCAAGGAACTGGCTTTCGACCTCCTCGAGCTGTACGCCCGCCGCAAAGCCCTGGTCGGTGAGGCCCTGCCGCCGGACACCGAGTGGCAGCGAGAAATGGAAGCGGCTTTCCCCTATCGCGAGACGCCCGACCAGATGCAGGCAATTATCGACACCAAGGCGGACATGGAATCCTCCCAGCCCATGGACCGGCTGATCTGCGGCGACGTCGGCTTCGGCAAGACGGAAGTAGCGCTACGGGCCTGTTTCAAGGCCGTCATGGCCGGCAAGCAGGTCGTCCTGCTCTGTCCGACGACGGTGCTCGCCCAGCAGCACTACGATGTCTTTCAGGAACGGTTCGCCCCCTATCCGATCCGCATGGCGCTGCTGAACCGGTTCCGCTCCGGCAAGGAAACCAACCAGATCAAGCGGGAATTAAAGGAAGGCACCCTCGACATGGTCGTGGGCACGCACCGCCTGCTCGGCAAGGAAATGGAATTCCGCGACCTTGGCCTGGTCGTGGTCGATGAGGAGCACCGGTTCGGCGTCGCCCATAAGGAACGCCTCAAGCAGATGCGGGCCAGCGTGGACCTGCTGACGATGAGCGCTACGCCGATCCCGCGGACGCTGCACATGAGTTTGTCCGGGGCCCGGGACATGAGCCTGATCCAGACCCCGCCGGAAAACCGCTTGCCCGTAAAGACGCACGTCGGGCCCTACACGCCGGGCCTCGTCCGCGAGGCGTTGCTTCAGGAGCTGGAGCGGGGCGGTCAGGCCTTCGTCGTCCACAACCGGGTGGAGAGCATCGGCGAGGTATTGGAGGAATTGCACGCCCTCGTCCCGCACGCCCGCTACGTCGTCGCCCACGGCCAGTTGCCGGAGCATGAGCTGGAAAACGTCATGCTGGCCTTCCATGCCGGCGAGGCCGACGTGATGGTGGCCACCTCGATCATCGAGTCCGGGCTGGACTTTCCCCAGGCGAACACGATGATCATCACGGACTCCGATCGCCTCGGCCTGGCCCAGCTTTACCAGCTGCGGGGCCGGGTCGGCCGGGCGGATCAGCAGGCTTATGCCTACCTGTTGTACAAGCCGCAGCGGCAGCTGACCGAAGAGGCCCGGGCCCGCCTGCAGACGTTGAACCAGTTCACGTCCCTCGGTTCCGGGTATCAGATCGCCATGAAGGACATGGAGCTGCGGGGCATCGGCAACCTGCTCGGGGCCGCCCAGCACGGGCACATGCTGTCGGTCGGCTTTGACCTCTATTGCCAACTCCTGGAAGAGGCAGTGGCCGAGATGAAGCACGAGCCGGCACCGCACCGGGGACCGACGACGGTCGTCGATCTGCCTGTGGCGGCCTTTGTCCCCGACAGCTGGGTGGAAGACGCCGACGCCAAGATGCTGCTATACCGGCGTCTCGCTGCAGTGGAGCGGCTCGAGGAGCTGGAGCGGCTCGCTACCGAGTGCCAAGACCGCTATGGTAAAATCCCGCTGCCGGCGCAGAATCTCTGGCGCGTGGTGCGTTTGCGCTTACGGGCAGCCGCGCTTGGCGTCACCAGCGTCACGGTCGATGCCAAGGGCGTCCATGTGACGTTGCCGCTGGCCGAGTCTGCCTGGCGGGAGTTGCAAAACAGCTCGCCGGCGCTGGGCCGTTGGCGCTGGCAGTTGGGCGAGGTGACGACACCGCCGCCCCGCCATGCCGACGAAAGCCTCGAACTTGTAGACAAGCTTATCGACGGCCTCAGCCTGCCGCTGCCCACACCCACTACCTAACCCATCAAGGAGAACGTTTCCGTGACCGAGTCAGCCAAACCCACCGGTAAAGCGATCAGTGGCCTGATCGCCGCCATTGCCGTCGCTGGCATCGTCGGTGCGGGCACCTACTACTACACGTCGACCCGGGCCTACGTGGCGACGGTAAACGGCAGCGTCCTGTCGATGAAGGACTTCCAGCACCGGCTCGAAGGGGTGAAAAAGCAGTACGCCCAGCAGATGGGGGTCAATTTCCAGAACGAGGCCGGCAAGGCGGTTTTGGTCGACCTACGTGAGAAGATCATCCTCCGGATGGTCGAAACCGAGCTGATCCGCAACGAAACCCACAAGCTGCAGATCGAGCCCGATGCCAAGACCCTCGCCAAGGAGTTCGACAGCATCGTCCAGTCGAACTTCGGCGGCGACAAGACCAAGCTCAAAGAGCGGCTGGTGCAGATGAACCTCACGGAAGCCGAGGTGCGTGAACAGATCGCCGACGGCCAGCGCGTGCAGCGACTGATGGACAAGCTCGCCGGCAGTGACGTGGTGACGGAGCCCGTCGCCGCAGCCTATTACAAGGACCACGCCAACGAGTTTCAAAAAGACTTTGAGGTGCAAGCCTCGCACATCCTCGTGCCCAGCCAGGAAGAAGCCAACCGGATCAAAGCCGAACTCGACAAGGGCGGGGATTTCGCCGCCTTGGCCAAGCAGTATTCCAAGGATCCCGGCTCGGGCGCCAAAGGGGGCGATCTGGGCTTTTTCGGCAAAGGCAAAATGGTGCCCATATTCGAGCAAACGGCCTTCAACGCCAAAGTCGGCGTCGTCAGCGCGCCGGTCAAATCGCAGTTCGGCTATCACCTGATCAAGGTGACCGACCGGCATGAAGCAGGCATGCAGCCCTTTGAGGCGATGAAAAAGCAGGTCATCGACCAGCTGAACAAGGAAAAGCGCCAGACCGCCTTTACCAAATGGATGGCAGGCACCAAACAGACGGCGTCGGTCCACTATGCCACTGGCTATGAGCCCAAGAAGCCCCTGGTTGCTCCGGCGGTTGCCCCGAAAGTGGGTGGCGCCTCGGATGCGGGTGCTGCGCCCGCCTCGAACGCCGCTGCCACACCGGTCCACTAAAGAAACGGAGTCGACATCGTGAGTCAATTGACCATTGTCGGCCTCGGTCCGGGGCCGCGCCAGCAGCTGACCGCCGAAGCCGATGCCATCCTGCAGAGTGGACAACCGCTCTATCTGCGGACACAGGTGCATCCCCTGACGGCCGATTTGCCGGCGTTCACGAGCTTCGACTCGCTGTACGAGGAGAGTGCGGACTTCGCCGATGTCTACAACGGCATCGTCACACGGGTCCTGGCGACATTGGCCGATGGCCCTGTCGTCTATGCGGTGCCGGGCCATCCGATGGTCGGCGAGCAGACCGTGGCCAAGCTCATTCCCCAGGCCAAAGCCGCCGGCCACACGGTCCGGGTGGTGCCTGGCGTCAGCGCCCTGGAAGCGCTATATGCCAGTCTGGCGATCGATCCGAGCGCCGGACTGCTGATCCTCGATGCCCTGACAGTCACCCCGGAGACGTTGCAGCCGACATTGCCGACGATCATTTTGCAGGTCTACCTGCCGCGCATCGCCGCCGACCTGAAGCTGACGTTGCTGGAACGCTATCCGGACGATCATGCGGTGACGATGGTCCAGGCGGCCGGCGATCCTGACGTCGAGCGTTCAGAGACGGGGCCGATCAGTCAGATCGACCGGTTGGGTTGGATCGACCACTTGACCAGCCTGTACGTGCCGCCGACCGATGAGACCGTCGAGTATGAGCCGGACGGGGAGTCTATCGACGGGATGGTCCGGCTCGTCGATACGGTAGCCTACCTGCGCAGCCCCGAGGGCTGTCCGTGGGACCAGGAACAGACGCACAAGTCGCTGACCCGTTACGTCCTGGAAGAAGCCTACGAGGTCGTCACCGCCATCGAGGGCGACAGTCCGGACGCCATCGAAGACGAGCTGGGCGACCTGCTGTTGCAGGTGGTGCTGCAAAGCCAGATCGCCAAGGAAGCCGGCGAATTCGACATCGACTCGGTGGCCGCCCGGCAGGCCGCAAAGCTGATCCGGCGCCACCCGCACGTGTTCGGGGACCAAGTCGCAGACGACTCCGAGACGGTCCTCGTCCAGTGGGAAGAGATCAAGGCGACGGAGCGGGCCGCCCAGGCCCGCGTCCTGGATGGTGTGGCCCTGGCGTTACCGTCGTTGGTGCGGGCGGACAAGATCCAGCGGCGGGCGGCCCGGGTGGGGTTTGACTGGCCGGACGTGCAGGGGATCTGGGACAAGGTGGCCGAAGAGGTCACCGAGGTCCAGGCCGCCATCACGAGCGGCTCGAAACCCGCCATCCAGGACGAACTGGGTGATCTCCTGTTCGCCGTGGTCAACGTCGCCCGGTACCTGAACGTCGAGCCCGAAGAAGCGCTGCGGCAGGCGACCATGAAGTTCACCGAGCGGTTTCACCGCATGGAGGCCGCCGCCAAAGCCGCCGGACAGGACCTGAGCGCCATCACCCTCGCCGAGTGGGACCGGTTCTGGAATGCCGCCAAGGGACGCTGACTTCCCTGACATGCGGGCCTGAAACAGGTCGTGGCCTGTATTTTTGGCAAAACGCAGCCCTGTGCCTACGATTGAAGTATGTCTACCCTTCTGCTTAAATGGAAAGATCGGGAAGGATGGGAGGTTTCCAATCGACGGCAGAACATCGATCCAATCGCTGAAAGCCGTCGATGCCTGGATCGACGTGATCAACGCCAACATCAATGGCGGCGTGCGCACGGCTTTCAAGTCGTCACGACTGAAGTTTGCCGGTTCCAACGTCACGATCGGCCGGTCCGGCAATGCCAGATCGCTGCCCCTGCAGATGCCCGAAACCAGTCTGATGACAGCCAACACGGTCATCGACTTCAGCCAGGGGGCGATCACCACTTCCACCGAGACCACCCATGTCGCCCTGCAGGGCACCGGCTTTTTCAAGTTGCGCCGGATCCAAGACGATCCACTCGACCCGAATACCCAGTTCTATTACTCCCGCGATGGGGAGTTTCACTGGATGCAATTGCCCGTGGGCGCCGCCTACGGCACGCCAGGCGGGGGCACCAGCTCGAATTCAGCCGCCCGCTCTGTATTGGTCAACAGTGCGGGCCTCGCTGTCACGGAGAACGATTCGGACCTGATCTCATTCAAGAATGACTTCAGTGACCCCGTCTTGAACCCCGGTTCGTACACCTCATGGACCCGGTACCGGGACTCCAACTTTGCCCTGTTCGCCGACGTCAAAAAATTCCGGGATCCCCAGGCCCTGCTGTTCAGCCGGTATGGCTCGACGGTATTTTCGGCGCCGCCCCAAGCCGGCACGGAAACAGCGGTGACGACGGCCGAGACCACCCGACTGACCAAGAGCCTCGAAGCGAGCAACGCCAGCATGACCCAGTCGGTCCCCGAACTGAGTCTGGCCCAGAAGCTCTTTTCGGCCCTGACGAAAGTGCTGCAGATCAGCCAGACCAATACGGACGCCTTGTTGAACCTGATCCGATAGCGCCACGGAGTGACCGACATGCTCCCTTCCTCCCGCTCCGGCCCGCCACCGGCGCTGATGGCCGTGCTGCGGTCCGGCTTGTCCCAGGTCGTGGCCCCTTTTGCTCCCACAGCGGTGTATCTCTATGGCTCCCTCGTCTCGGGAGAGAGCGACGCGCAGAGCGATCTCGATTTCGGGGTCCTGTTGCCGGAGCCGGATCCCGACCGGCGGATCGGCCAACTCGCCCGGCTGCGGCGGGCGATGATCGACCGGATCGGTTTTTCCCGGCTACAGGTGGCCGATCTGTATGAAGCCGAACCAGCCTTCCTGCTCGACGTGATCGGGGGACTTTGCCTGTGGGCGAGCGACGATGCCGCCGTTCAGGCGTTTGAGGAAATGGTGCTGCGCGAGTCTGTCGCAAGGCCGGCGAGTGGCGAAGAACGATGGGAGGGCTTACACGACCGTTGGCGGCGGGGCGTGCTGCAGGGCGGGGCACCCATCCAGCGCGACCGGGTGGAGCGGCTGCTCTCCCGGATGGAGCAGAATCTGCGGTTGTTGGTGCCCATCGCCGCTGAATCCGACACGGACTATCGGCACCCGGAGCGGCCGGCGTCCCGTTATGCCAGTGCCCACCTCCTGCGGGCGTGCCTGGAATGCTTATTGGCGACAGCCCGTCACCTGATCGTGGCGCAGGGCTGGGACCGGGTCCATCGTCCCGGTGATCAGATGGCTGTCTTGGCGGCCCGTGGTGTGCTCGACTCGACCCTGGCCGAAAACCTGGGCCTGATCTGTCTCCTGAAAGACCCGTTGACCTACCCGGAGGACGGCATCGACTTCGATCTGCTGGGGCGGGTGATCCGGGAAAACCTGGACCTCTTCGAAGCCTTCGGTCGGGCAGTGATTGTCTACGTCGACAAGCATTCGGCTTGACTGCTATTCGGCGGTGGTTTCGGCGGGGTGGGCCAGTTGCTGGCGGATGGCCTTGGCGGCGTTTTCCGCCGTGCCGCCGCTGGCAAAATGGGCCAGGGCCGCCTGTCCCATCGCCCAGGTGACGCCATAGGCAATGGGCACGGACACCAGGGTGCCGGCGACGGGGATCAGCTTCATCAGCGACCCGACGAGACGTCGGGCGATCAGGCCGGTAATGGTCACACCGGCGACGGCCTGACCCTGCTTCCAGGACATGGGCACCTGGTAGATCTGACCGATCTTCAGGACCAGGGCCGTCTGCAAGGGGATGAGCAGGAAAAAGTCGGCGATTGGCAGGGGTTGCAGGGCCACGGCACCGGCGATGCCAGCGACGGTCTTGATCAGGGTCTCGGCTGCTTCCCGCCGGCTCGTCGGCGACTGCAGCTGGACGGGGTCGACCCGAAACATGTCGATCGCCATCATCGCCTGATCACGCCAGGATTTTGCCATGGATATTCGCCTCCTACAGCCTCACGGCTGCCCAACGGGACCCCGCGCTCACCTGGCACGGCGGGCGAGCCCGAGAGCCGACCCGAAAAGTCATTTCCGAGTCTAACAGAGGGGATCGGTCCCGGGATGGGGTCGCCGTGTCCGGCCAACATCCGAAAATGGCGTCGGGCCCCATCTTGGCCTGGCGGCTGACAAGGCCCTTGCCAATCCGTTAAGATGTTCGGTATGACAACCACGCCCGAACGGGCAGTCAGTGGGGAGGCTCCGGTTGTCCCTTGATATTCTGCTTACGTGCCAGCAACCCGGCGAGTTTCACCACCGGGTCCGCCCCTTGGCGTCGGCCTTGCAAACCCATTTACCGGCAGCCCGTCTGCTGCTGAACGTGATCGGCCCGTCCCGACTGCCGATCGCCGCTCAGGCGGCGGCGTTGAGCCTGTTCGACGAGATCATCACCGACAACATCTACCGACGCATCGGCTATCTGGGCCGCCTTCCGGCGACCAGCGGCCTGGCGCCCAGGGGTCTCGTGGTCTCCCTGAGCGATACCACGGTGCATGCCCGGGCCATCGGCTTCCGGACGGACTGGCCGGTGGTGGCCTATACCGAGACCCAGCAACGGGACCTGTTCGGCATCCAGCGGTTGTTGCTATCCGAGCAGGGCCAGTACGTCCGGCAGCGCTCCTATGGTCACCGGCCGGAGCAGTTGGCCGTCGTCGGTCCGCTCATCGTCGAGTCTGTGCGCCCCCAACAGGCCCCGGCAGCGATCCGCAAGCAATTCGGGATTTCCCTGCAGGCTCCCCTCGTCGGCCTGATGGCCGGCGGCCAGGCGAAACGGCTGCACGTGCTGCTGCCCCTGTTCCTGCAGACGATCGACGCCCTGGATGGCCGGGGCGTCCCGGCCACCTATGTCGTGCCGTTGGCCGAGGGCCTGCAGGCAGAAGCCTTGAGCGACGCCCTGCAGGGCAGTGGGGCCAGCCTGGTCCGCAGCGAGACCGGCGAGCCGGTGATCGTCACGGCGGGCGGCCTGCGGGTGCGCACGCTACGCCCCGAGTGGCATGCGGACCTGTTCCAGGCCTTTGACGTGGCCCTGGTTGGCCCGGGCGCCAACACGGCAGAGCTCGCCTGCCTCGGTGTCCCGATGATTGCCGTCTGTCCGCCGGGATGGCCGCTTGGCGGCAACCTGCTTGGCCGGGCCCGGCTCTGGCTGGGTCGTCTGGTCGGCGAAGCGCCGGTCCGCCCCCCGCTCATCGCCTGGCCCAACCGCAAGGCGGGCCGTCCGATCACTCCTGAGATCATGGGCACCGTCGGGCCCGACGAGTTGGCGGCCGTGACGGCCGACCTGCTCGCCGACGGCCTGAAGCGGCGGGAGATCAGCCTGGAGCTGCGGGCCGTGATGGGTGTGGTGGGTGCCGGCCGGGCTGCCGCCGAACAGATCTGGAGCGTCGCCCGCGAACGCTATCCCGAGCTCGACGGACTGTGGCTAGACCGAACCGCCCAAAAACCGTCGTTGTAGGGTGGCCCATGGCACGCCGCCTTTGAGCCGAACCCCTCCTAAGGTCCAGTAGGACCTGTCGTCAGGAACCGTCTCAAATTCGACGCACCCTGAACCACCCTACAACGACGGTTGTGTGCCGCTGTGCCACATGCCTTCGGCATTCCTGACGGTTTGGCCTTTGGCCCGCTGTTGCCTCCGGCGGCGATTCTTACGACACCACCAGGTCGCTGGGATCGATCAGACTGGCGACGATCAGGTCTTGGGCCGCGGCAAGACCGCCAAGTTGCCATTCGCCGAGGATGCGCATCGGGTCTAGTTTGCTGAAGAGCCATAGGGCGGTCAGATTCGCTTCCCTGCTGTCTGTCACCAGGCCGGCAGCTTCGATGACCGCGACTAGCGCTTTGCGGGCGATCGGACCGGCTTTGGCGCCGGTGATCACCCAGTCACCGTCGCTCAGGTAGTTCAGACCGGCTTCCAGAGTGCGAAAGCGTTCATCCAGATACGTGTCGCGGTAGGGAGCGGCGGCTGTGTCAGGAACCTTACGCAGGGCCTCTTCGACGGTGCGTTCCCAGGTCTCGTCGCCCGGGGGGACGAAGCGGTGGTTTCGGCGGGAGTCGGCGTACTGGTCCTGATGACAATGGGTGGCGAACACCAATTCGGGTGGGGCTTCCCGGACCATCATTTCGGCGACGACCAGCTCGTTGTGATGACCCATGGTGCGCACGTCGCCCCACTTGGCGAACAGGCCACCCTTGCGGACGGTTTCCGGCTCGTAAAAGCAGCCGTGACGGTCGTCCCAGCGGGGATAGAATTGGTTGGTGTAGGCCTTCATCACGTCATGGAGGATCACGGCGGCGGCGAGCAGATCCTCGTCGACGGTGAGGTCATAGACCTCGCGGTAGAGTGCCGCCGAGTCCAGGGCCCGCCTGAGGTTGATCCCGGTATGCACGACGAGGCCGCCCGGGTACGGGTGATGTCCCAGCCAGGAGCCGCCGGCGGCAACCTCAAAGGACAGCCGGCTCAAGCCGGCCTGTGGATCGCAGTAGGGCGTGGGGTTATCCAGGAGGCCGAGGACGATGCCCCGCAGGGTGCGATCGGTGATCGCTTCGGCGCGCCGGCGGACCGTGTCGCGTCCCCAGGCCACCAAGCGGCTACTTTGGGCGAGGGCGACGGGACCCATCGACGCCTCGCCGATGCGCTGACGCAGGGCTTCATGACCTAACGACGACAGTTTCCAGGCCATGTCATTTCCCCTACTGGCTGCACATCACGCTTTGACCGTCCGGGCCGCAAATTGCCCTTCGAGCCTATGATAGGATAAGCAAAGATTGTAACGTTTCATGAAGTTGTGCTGCGCCAAAGGCGATGGAGGTGTGTATGTCCCGCAAGGCCCGCAAGGAAAAAGCCGAACGCAACAAGTCATTCGTGGAAAATCTGAAGAAAATGAAGGCCATGCGCAAAGCCTGGAAGCGGCCGATCGCCAGTGCCAGTGCCAGTGCCAGTTCCGGCGCTTCACCGGTCTCTCATTCCGTGATCTGTTCCGCCTGTGGGATCACGACTCGGGTCCCGTTCGAGCCGACTCAGGGCAAGCCCGTGCTCTGTCGGCCGTGTTACGACAAGCGACCAGCCCGAGAAATGCGAGTCAGTTAAAAAGTTGGGGGTGCCAGGATGGTCGATTGCGGGCCGGAGCCGGCTCAGCTTTCCTAAAGATCTGTCGTCAAGGACCGTCCCGAAATCGACGCACCCTGACACCCCCAACCCCAAACTTTCGTACCTCTATTCACTGGCATGCGCCGGAGTGTGACCGGAGTGCAACCGGAGTGCAACCGGAGTGCGAGAGGTGGGTTGTGGTGGTTCAGGGTGCGTCGAATTTGAGACGGTTCCTGACGACAGGTCCTTTATGGACCTTAGGAGGGGTTCGGCTCAAAGGCGGCGTGCCATGGACCACCACACCCGACCTCTCCCTAGGG
>JACMPN010000489.1 GCA_014377495.1 Candidatus Sericytochromatia bacterium | reverse complement strand
GTAGGGGTGCAGGGCTTCGGTGCTGATCCCGTACTTCTGGAGCACCCGCATGCCGGTGCTGATCCGGGAGCCGCCATCCTTACCGAGGTGGCCGTCTTCCTTGAGCTCCATCAGGTAGACGAAGCCGGGGCTCAGCTCGGCGGTGTTGCCCGTCTGCCGGGCCCGGTACTCGGCCAGACCGGCCATGGCAAAGCCGGTGCAGGCCCCGATGCGGCCCTGGTCATCGACCGGGGACAGCTTGGCCCGCAGATCGGCGATGGCCGGGGTGTTGCCACGGGAGGTGCCGGGGAGGTTCTTGACCTTGGGGGTCTTGGCGTCAAAGGTCAGACCGAAACGCCGGGCTTCCACTGCCGGGGCCCGATTGGCGAAGGTCGAAGTTCCTGCGGCACCCGTCATGGCGACGGGACCACCGGCAATGCCGCAGGCGGCCAGGGTGGTGGCCATGGCGGCGAGCAATGCGGAAGCAACGATCCGGCGAGTGGAACCCTGGTTCATCAGTCTGTTCATCCTTTCACGGGACTCTGTGCGAGACCGGGACCACCGTGTGGCGGGTCGGTCGAGACCAACAAGGCGAGTTTTTGGGACTTATGCCGACACCGGCCGACCGTTGCCGTGACCCGCTTTCAGAGAATGGGCCCTCTTAAGCGTTCCTTAGCACTGGCTTATCATAGGCGCGGGTCCCGGAATCGGTGCTCGATCGGACCCTTGTTTAATTGTACGTTAATCTATTGTCTCTTGCGGGCTGTCAAACGGGATTGCCAAAAAGGGTCAACCTTCAGGCAGAAACGATTTTCAGCGCCGGGATTGCGGCCGTCGGCCCGAACCAAACGCATGGGGGACCCTCTGCAGGGGCCTGATGGGGATGTGAAACGGCCGATGGCGGCTTGTTGGCAAGCGAATGACGGCTAAACGACGCAGAGATGACCGACGCCGACGTTCCGCAGGCGGAAGATCAGGCTGGCCGTCAGGACGGCACCCTTACCGACGAGGAAATTCCCGTGGTTGATCGGGTAGGCCAGGGTCATGCCGGGCTGGACCTGATCGATCTCGGGGGCTTTCAGGGTCGGCGCTCCTTGGTTTGGCGGTGTTCTGCCGGGGTCGTTCCCCATGGCTTCATCATCGCGAACGGCCGGCGCCAGAGCAGCGGACGGGGTTACGGTGGGCTTGTGATTGTGCGCAACAGGGCCCCGTGACCCGGCGTCACGTCGCACCGTGACCAAGTCGACATGCCTGGGGCCGCCAATCCTTGCGTTCGGCGGGATGCCCCAACCGTCCCCTGATACCCGCAACCGCACGTTCTTACAGGTTGGCGGAGGCTTCTTCCGGCATGGGGACAGAGCCGGCCGGGGTGGGATCCAACGGCAGGAAGATTGCCAGATCCTCTTCCGGGATGCTGCCCGCCAGCCACTCGAAACCCATGATCGCCGCAGCATAGGCCAGCTGCGGCCGATAGGCGTCATCCGGGTTGATCACCCGCATGCCCTGACGGGCCAGCCGTTCGAACTTGTTCAGCTTGACCTGACCCAACCGGCTGAACTCGCCGCTGCGGAGGAAATACGTGGCGAAGATGCCATAGATTACGGCAAAGGCGGCACCGCCCAGCAGCCACGGCCGGATCCAGACCTGAGACCAGGGACCGATCGTCAGCACCGTGGCGCTGATCAGCAGCACGGCCATGATCAGATAGCCCAGCAACTCGTGCCCGGCCGCCTTGAGCATCGCCTGATCCCGCAAGAGCCCTTTGCGGCTGAGGCTGGTCTTCAGCGCCGCTTCGAAGGCTGCGGGGTGGGCGTTCAGTTCCATGAAGAAATCCAGCAGCGGCTGGGGGGTCTGGAAAAAACTGAGAGCAATCTGCTCGTAGGGCTCGATCGCCGCATCGGCCTCGACGGCGTGCAGTCGGTCACCGACCCGGGCCAGGCAGCGCCGCAGCAGCAGGTCGAAATGGGCCGTCAGGATGGCCCCACGGCTGCCTTTGCACAGATAGGCCACCTCGGTGGGCGTCGGGTCGCGCAGGTCCAGCAGGGGATGGATCGGCAGGCGCCGCACGCGCAGCAGGGCCAAAACGATCATCAGGGTGGCGGCGATGATCAGCAGGAACCAGACGGTGGCGACAGAGACGAGCTTTGGGCTGAACGTCAGCTCAAAGGAGGTCGGCGGCGGATTGACGGCCTCGACGACGAGGGCCTGCAGCCCCACGGCGACCGTCTGCACGGGCCGCAGCTTCGTTTCCGCTTCCCAGGAGCTGTAGACGTCCTGGGGGACGAAGCCCTGAGGGAACAGGACGGTGACCATCAGATGGCCGACGGGATGTCCCCAGCGTCCCAGCCAGTCGGCCTTGAACGAATTGGTCTGCCAGGTCTCCTGGACGACGTCCTTGGCCTGGAAGCGGATCTCGACGGTCCGTGCGGTGCCTACCGACGGGAAGTTCCAGCGGATGCGCCCTTCGGCCGGGTCGTAATCGTGTTGTAGGGGGAATCCGTCGGGACCCAGCACGGCCAGCTTTTCGATATGCCATGGGGCCACCAGTTGCGTGCCGGCGCCCTCGCCGCCGTCCTTGCCGGCATCGTAGGTGAGCTTTTCGATGACCTGAGCATCTGAAAAACGGCCGTGCGAGCCGGGAACGAGGGTCACCGAGACGTCGACGTCGCTGATCCGTTCGGCCGCCCGGGCCACGCCGCCCCACAGGCATGCGGCGCAGGACAGGACCAGGGCCAATAGCAATCGCAACGGATCTCTCCTTTAACCGGAGCGGCAGGCCCCAGAACGTCTGCATTCAGGGCCGTGCCGTCCTGCCCGCTGCGGCAGTGGCCCCTCCGGCATCCTTCGTGTGCAATGCAGTCATTATTTGAATGCGGCGTGCCGCCTGTCCAGTGACGCATGCACATCCGTGCCCTATTCCGGCGTTTCGGCGACTGAGCACAAGCGAGTACGGCTCGTCCGACCAAGGATAACGACAGTTGGCCAGGGCTTGCCATGTTACGGTACCGGCTGCATTGAGCAATCGTCGGTGGTGGAGCGGCTGCGGCACCGATCAGTAGGAGGTAGTGGTCATGCGCAAACGATACATCTGGGGTGCCCTTGCCACACTCTGCGCCACCGGCATGGTGGTGGCCTGCACGGCCGTTCCGGGGACCCAGACGGGCCCGTCCGGGGTCGGTGCCTCGCTGCACAACCAACTGCTCGCCCGTACCGCCAGGACCTATGACCTGGCCCGGACACCCCAAAAGGTTCACCTTGACACCCTGCTGACAGACGCGGGCCTGCAGTTGAAGGTGACGGATTTCGACTCCACGAGTGGCAACAAGAAGAACGCCGGCTCGTTGGCGATCAAGGCCGGGGACGACACGGAGGTGGTGGAGTCTACGGCGACCTGCCTGTCTGCCGTGGGTGACGAGAAACCGCATGAGATTGCCATGGTCGAGGATGACTGGCCGGTGATGGACGATCATGACAACCAGTGCACCGTCACCGACAAAGCGACGGGCAACGCGCTTTTCTGCCGCTCCGACCAGGAATTCCAGAAGTACACCATCACCTCGGGCGGTGAGACCCTGACCATCGTCAGTAATCCGGACGGCACGTTTTCCGTGGACGGCACGCCGGCGGCGGCGCTGGATGCCGCCGCCGCCTTGATCGTGGCGAGCCGCGTGGGTAGCACCGCTTCGCTCGCCAGTATCGGGGCCATCTACGGCACCTTGCTGGAACGGAAGAAGCTTTTGCAGATACCCATGGCCGTGTCGATGGCAGGCCGGTCGCCGCAGCCGACCGGGTTCCGCGCCTACTGTGTGAGCTTCTTTGCCCCCCCACTGACTGATCCCAATGGGTCCTTAGCCGCCCTGCTGCGGAAAACCCTTGCCGTCTCCTGCAGTAACCAGAACGCCGGGCCCACGCCAGGTGATCCGTCCGAACTGGTCCGGGCGATCATCGCTTTGCGCGAAAAGTCTCTCTAGCGCTTGAGCCATTTGAATTGGCCCTTTTACGTCCTCGTCCATAGCGAAAGGTCTCCTGCCATGCGCAAGTCCTATATCTGGTCTGCTCTGGCTACAGGATGTGCCATCGGCACGGTCGTTGCCTGTACAACGACGACCCCGGCCACGCTGCACGACCAGTTGCTTGCCTATACGTCCAAAGGCTATGAGCGGGCCAAGCGGACGGGCAAATGGCATGCCGACACGGTGCTGAAAGACGACACCCTGAAGTTGTCGGTGACGAATCTCGACGCAACATCGGGCATCCGGAAGACCGCCGGCTCCCTGTCGACCAAGGCCGTCGGCGACGACGTGGAAGTCCTGGAGTGCCAGGCGACCTGCCAGTCTGCGGCCGTCGACGGCAAACCCCATGACATCACGATGGTCGAAGACGACTGGCCGGTGATGGGCGATCACGACAACCAGTGCACCGTCACCGACATGACCATGGCCCCAATGCGGGTGACCGCCGATGACCCGGCAAAAGACAACCGGCTGGTATGCACCTTCGATCAAGAGTTCCAGAAGTATTCGGTCAGCTCCGGTGGCCAGACCCTGAAAATCGTCACCAACCCGGATGGCACCTATCGCGTGGACGGCAAGCCGGCCGCGACGGTGGACGCCGCCGCCGCCCTGATCGTGGCGAATCCGGTAGGTCAAGCGGCTTCCCTGCAAAGCTGCGGCGCCATCCTTGCCACCCTTCAGGCACGGAAGGCAGTCGTTGACGGGATTGCGACCGAGGCGACAGTGGCTTTGTCTATGTTGCAACAAACGCTGACGCCGATAAACTGCGCGCAGAGCAATATGCGGGTCGGCCCCACGCCTCCCGATCCGGCGCCATTGGTCCGGGCCGTCATCGCTTTGCGCGAAGCGCAGCCCTAGACCGGTTACTGCGGGTCGTTGCGGTGGCGGATGACGTCCCCCGCCACCGTGAGGACCCCATCAGTTTCTGGTTCGCTTTCCGCCAGCAGGGTGCCGTCAGCGTCGACGATGGCCGCCGTGCCGTACAGCGACGAGCGCACGAACGGCAACCCCGTGTCGGCAGCGAGCACCGCCGCCACGGCGGCGAACTGGGTCATCGCCAGGCGGGAATGCCCGAGCACCCGTTCGTTGGCGCAAAGGGCAATCAGGCTCGCCCCGCTCCGGGCCTCCACTTCGATGTAATCCCGTTCCAGCCCTTCCAGGCAGAGCAGACTTACGACGGCACCGACCGGCGCCGACAGGGTCGCCGGCGCCTGGCCGGCGACCAGCGGGAAGGCACCGGGCAATGACAGGCCCAGCAGCGGGCGTTCGAGCAGGGGAAAGAGGCGGACCTTGGCCCGAGAAGCCATGACCGTGCCGTCGGGGGCCACCAGCATGGCCGAGTTCTGGCGGCCGGTCGGCTGGCGAGTGATCAGGCCGTAAAGGTGGGCGACCCCGGCCGGCGGGAAGGGGGCCTCGATTTTCTTGCCGTGGCCAGGTCCTTCGGCCAGCCACGGCCGCTGGTAGTTCGCCTGTTCCGGCCAGATGAGCAGGCGGATTCCCGGTGGCGCCCCTTGCGGTGGGTAAAAGAATCCCGTCATGTGCACGGCCCCGATCGAGGCCAGCAAGTCCGACGGGGCCTTGGGTAGGGGAGGCAGCAGCAACAGCAGGGCGGCCACAGCGGCCGGGGCCAGGGCAATCCGCCAGGACCGCCGCATCCCCGCGTCGCCTGCGGCGCAAGCAGCCGTGAGGCAAAGCAACAGTGCGGGCGTCCAGCCGACATGTCCCACTGCCCGCAATACCGGGGTGACCTGCCATTGGGTGAACAGCCAGTCGTTGTAGGACAGGTGCGTCAGCCGGTCCCGCAACCATTCGCCAGTGGCCCATGCCAATGGTAGCCAAAGGTACGTTGGCCAGCGCCGGCCAACCTTCCAGGCAAGGACGACTGGCAGCCATTTCGGCAGGACGTGGGCCGTCGTGAACCCGAGCACGATCAGGGCCGTGATCCGCCCGCTGCCGCCGCTGTATAACTGGGCGCTACCCAACTGCCAAGGATGCGCCACCCAGAGATCGGCGATGCCGCCGAGCAGCAGGCCCGTAAGTGTCCCACTGGTGGTCGTTGACCGGCCCAGTCCGGCAGCCAGCAAGGCGATTCCAAGCCAGGCAAACAGGGGCAGTCCAAGGGCCCGATGGGCGAGACCCAGGCAGAGGCCGGCTGCGATCAGCAAACCGACGATGCCATAGGCGTGGCCAGCCCGTGCAACCGTTGGCATGGGCGCTGGTGCCGATTCCGGCAGCGTGGCGGGCTCGGTCACGGTCGCCGCTTGAACCGCTCGGATGCGACAGGGATGAGGATGAGGCCCTTGGGGGACAGGATGGTGGGCAGGGGCATGCGCACGAGGGCCGGCATCACCCGTTTCAACCGTTGCGTCAGTTCATCCGGTCCCATGGCGGCGACTTGCGATTCGATCGCTGTCAGCACGACCGGATCCAGCCGCCAGCGCAACATCGGGTAAGGCGGCACGGTGTCCACGGCCATGACCCGGGTCCTGACATCCGCAGCGGTGAAAAAGGCCGGCGTGTAATGCAGATCCCGCACCGGCAACTGATACGGGGCGGCGACGACCCAGGCCCGCAGGCCCGTGTCGGCGAGTGCCCGTAAAATCGGGGTCGAGGCGCCGTAACAGGTCTCCAGTACGACGACATCCGGTTTGAAGCTGGCGATGGCCTTGGCGACGACCGCGGCCGGTTGGCCGACGTAGACGGGTGGGATGGAGTGTCCGCCGAGGACGACCGTTTTTGCCGTCAGCCCGGGGTTCTGGAAGCCTTCCAGGGCGAACTCGCGCACGGGCGTCCTGGCGAACTCCGGTGCCTTGTCCCGCTCTTTTTCGGCATAGAGGAGAACGACGTCGGGCTGCGGTGACCGGGGTCGGATGACCGGTTGGATCAGCATCCACGTCCCGGCGAGCAGGATCAGGCCGGCCAGGATGCCGGCGGTGCGTCGCATCGGACGGGAAATAGGCAGTGGCATGGCCAGGTTCCTCTCGGCTGTAGCAGTTTAGCACCTGCCTGGCAGCCTCGGAAACCGCCACAGACCTGCGCTCGAATGCCCTGCCTGGGTTACAATGTGTCGGTTCCAAAACTCTCGTGGCGGCCGTCCCGCACTTTGGCTGGTGCGACGCGCCACAGGCTTTTCTCGGAGGCACGACATGCAGCTACGCGATTTTCTCCCGGCCACGCTCCAGTTTTACGGGTCGCTTGACCGTAACGTCACCGGGATCACCCTGGACTCCCGCACGGTGGGCCCCGGCTCCCTGTTTGCCTGCCTGCCGGGCACCAAGGTCGACGGCCACACCTACATCGATGCGGCTCACAAAAACGGCGCCGAGGTTTTCCTCGTCAGCCGTGGCTGGCTGGAGGCCCACCGCCATGACCTGCACCCCGCCTGCACCTATCTGACCTACGACGACGCCAACCGCGGCTTTGCGATGCTCGCCAGCGCCTTTTACGGTGAACCCACCAAGCGCATGACCCTGATCGGCGTCACCGGCACCAACGGCAAGACGACGACCACCCACCTGATCGAGGCGATACTGAAAGCCCACGGGGCCAAGCCCGGCCTCGTCGGGACGAACTACTACCGCTGGAACGACCAGCAGGAAAAGGCCGCCCACACGACACCGATGGCCCACGACCTGCAGGCCCTGTTCCGCCGCATGGCCGACGACGGCGTCACCCACGTCGTCATGGAAGTCAGCAGCCATGCCCTGCACCAGCACCGCGTCGGCGGCTGCACCTACGACCTGGCCCTGATGACGAACATCACCCAGGACCACCTCGACTACCACGGCACGATCGATGCCTACCGGGCTGCCAAGGCCCTGCTGTTCACAGAGTACCTGGCGGCGGGCGCTCCGGCTTTGCTGAACGGCGACGACCCCGAGTCCCGGCCCCTGATCGCCGCCTTTGGCGGTAAAAAATTCCTTTTCTCCCTGGACAACCCCCATGCCGAGTATCGGGCCGTCGATATCAGCTACGCGCTCGACGGCGTGCGCTTCAAGGTGATCACGCCGGACGGCGAGGCGCCCATGAAGCTGCGGCTGGCCGGTCAGTTCAACGTTTACAACGCGCTCGGCGCCATGGCGGCGGCCCTGCAGCTCGGCGTCCCCATGGAGACCTGCATCGCTGCGTTGGAACAGGCCGGCTCCGTGGCTGGACGTTTGGAGATCGTCACCCCCGAAGGGCATCCCTTCACCGTCCTCGTCGATTACGCCCACACGCCGGACGGCCTGGCGAACATTTTGCGCTCGACCCGGCAGTTCACCCCGGGCCGGGTGATTGTCGTCTT
>JACMPN010000488.1 GCA_014377495.1 Candidatus Sericytochromatia bacterium | reverse complement strand
GGCGAGCGATTCTTGAACGGGGCATACCGGGCTCACACGACGATCAACCGGTCCGGACGGCCCCTCTGGATCGACCGTCAGCGGCTCGCCGGCGGTGAAGCCGCCCTCGCCTCCGAGCAGGGATTGGCCGGGAAATCCGTCGTGGGCACACTGGTCTGGATCGGACTCCCGCTCGCCGATACGGTGGTGGCCGAGGCCCGGACGGCCTGGTCTGCCATGGCGGGTCAGGGCGAGGCCGGCGTCACGGTCGTGGCCGCCGGCCTCGCCTGCCGGTATCGCGGCGAATCGACGGCCGAAGCCCGGCAATGGTTTTCCACCGTCTGGGATCTCCTGAGCGCCACAGGTGCCCCCCAACGGGCCGGTCATCACTCGCTTGCGGTGACAGGATGGCGTTGCTAAGCTGCGGACTTCTGCCCGCAGGGGCAGGGAACTCAGTCGGCGTGCGGGGTGAGCCATGCGGTTGTCGCCACAGGAAATGGATAAGCTCCTGGTCTTTACGGCCGGCCTCGTGGCCGAGCGCCGCAAAGCCCGGGGCCTGATGCTGAACCATCCCGAGGCCGTCGCCTACATCACCGCCGCCGTCCTCGAAGGCGCCCGTGACGGTCAGAGCGTCGCCGAACTGATGCGCTACGGCACCACCCTGCTCAGCCGAGCCGACGTCATGACGGGTGTCCCCGAGATGATCCCCGATATCCAGGTCGAAGCGACCTTTCCGGACGGGACCAAGCTCGTCACGGTCCACAACCCCATTCCATGAGCCATGAACCATATGCGCCCGAGGTGCCAATGCCCACTGCCCCCCCGGCGCTGGCGGATGCCCCCATGATCCCCGGTGAAATCCGGGTCGGCCTCGCACCCATCGGGCTCAATGCCGGCCGCCGCACCGTGTGGCTGTCGGTGGCCAACCAGGGCGATCGGGCCATCCAGGTCGGATCCCACTTCCATTTTTACGAAGTCAACACGGCCCTGACCTTCGATCGGGACCAGGCCCGTGGGATGCGTCTGAACGTGCCGGCCGGCATGTCCATACGGTTCGAGCCGGGCGACACGAGGGACATCGAGCTGGTGGCCTTTGCCGGTGAGCGGATCATCCACGGCTTCCGGGGCCTCGTCGAGGGTCCATTGGATCCGCGGTCATGAGCTATTTCATGGACCCCCGCGCCTACGCCCACAGCTACGGGCCGACCGTCGGCAACTCCGTGCGGCTGGCCGATACGGAACTCTGGGCGCAGGTCGAGCGGGACTACACGGTCTACGGCGACGAGGTGCAGTTCGGCGGCGGCAAGGTGATCCGGGACGGCATGGGTCAGTCACCGATCACGAATGCCGCCGGGGCCATGGACCTGGTGATCACCAACGCCCTGATCATCGACTGGTGGGGCATCATCAAAGCCGACGTCGGTATCCGCCAGGGCCGCATCGCCGCCATCGGCCAGGCCGGCAACCCGTACACCCAGGCCGGTGTCGACATCATCATCGGGCCGGGTACGGAAATCATCGCCGGCGAAGGCAAGATCCTGACGGCCGGCGGCGTCGACAGCCACATCCACTTCATCAGCCCCCAGCAGATCACCGTCGCCCTGGCCTCCGGCGTGACGACAATGTTGGGCGGCGGGACCGGGCCTGCCGCCGGTACTTCCGCCACCACCTGCACGCCTGGCCCGTGGAACCTCGCCCGCATGCTCCAGGCCGCCGACGCCTGGCCGATGAATATCGGGCTGATGGGCAAGGGCAACTCCAGCAAGCCTGACGGCCTCATCGAACAGATCCGGGCCGGCGCCATGTCCCTGAAACTGCACGAGGACTGGGGGACGACCCCGGCCACCATCGACACCTGCCTGAGCGTGGCGGACGAGTACGACGTGCAGGTCGCCATCCACACGGACACGCTGAACGAGGCGGGTTTCGTCGAGTCGACCATCGCTGCCATAAAGGGCCGCACGATCCACGCCTTCCACAGTGAAGGGGCGGGCGGCGGCCATTCCCCGGACATCCTCCGGGTCTGCGGCCTGGACTACGTGCTGCCCAGCTCGACGAATCCGACCCGGCCTTTCACCGTGAACACGCTCGATGAGCACCTGGACATGCTGATGGTCTGCCACCACCTGAACCCTGCCGTGCCGGAGGACGTGGCCTTCGCCGAGTCCCGCATCCGTCGCGAGACGATCGCCGCCGAAGACATCCTCCACGACACCGGGGCGATCAGCATGATGTCGTCCGACTCCCAGGCGATGGGCCGTGTCGGCGAAGTGGTCATCCGCACCTGGCAGACCGCCCACAAGATGAAGGTGCAGCGGGGCTCGCTGCCGGGCGACGTCGAGTACTGCGACAACGCCCGCATCAAGCGCTATGTGGCCAAGTACACGATCAACCCGGCCATCGCCCACGGCATCGCCCACCACGTGGGATCCATCGAAGTCGGCAAACTAGCCGATCTGGTCCTCTGGCACCCGGCCTTTTTCGGCGTCAAACCGGACATGGTCCTCAAGGGCGGCATGATCGCCTGGGCCCAGATGGGCGACGCCAACGCCAGCATCCCCACGCCGCAACCGGTCTACGGTCGGCCGATGTTCGGCCATTTCGGCGGGGCCGTGGCGGCGACCAGCCTGACCTTCGTCTCCCAGCTGAGCCTGGACGAGGGCATCGGTGAAGCCCTGAAGCTGCATAAGCAGGTCGTGGCCGTCAAAAACACCCGGGGCCTGCGCAAGCGGGACATGCTGCTCAACGACGCCCTGCCCAACATCGAGGTTGATCCGGAAACCTACGAGGTCCGGGCCGACGGCGAGTTGCTGACCTGTGAGCCGGCGTCGGTTCTGCCAATGGCTCAACGCTATTTCCTGTTTTAGAAGGACTCAAGACCATGGAATGGACGTTGACCGAACGGCATCCGGCAAACCCAGATGCGCTCGTCGCCCTGCAACTGGCCCTGACTGCGGAGGAGCGGCGGCGCAGCCGGCTGCAGGCGACCACGCCGGATGGTCAGACCGTCAAACTGCAGCTGCCACGTGGCACGGTCCTGCTCAACGGCGACCTGCTGACAGCCGACGGGACGACGGATCGTGTCCGCATCGTCGCCGGACCCGAGCCCGTCCTGACCGTGCGGGCCGACAATCCCCACAACCTGCTGAAAGCTGCCTATCACCTGGGCAACCGGCATATCGCCCTGGAAGTCGGACACGATTACCTGCGCCTGACGCCGGACCCGGTCCTGGCCCACATGCTGGAGCACCTGGGCGTGACGGTCGTGGCCGAAACGACGCCCTTTGAACCCGAAGTGGGGGCCTACCAGCATGAGCACAGCCTCTGAGCTGCTGCGTCTGCTCCAACTCACGAACGCCAGCCTCCCGATCGGGGCCTTCAGCTATTCCGAAGGCATCGAGACCCTGGTCGATGCGGGCCGGATCAAAACGCCCGACTCCCTGCAAACCTGGCTGGCCGACGGTTTGACCCTCGGCGCCGTCCGCATTGAGGCCGCCGTCATGCTCCGGGCCCGCCAGGCCGCCCTAGCCGATGATGCCCCTGCCGTCCGGTCCTGGAACGACTGGCTGGGTGCCAGTCGAGAGACACGGGAGCTGTACGACCAGAGCGTGCAGATGGGCCGCTCCCTCCTGCGCCTGCTGGCGTCGTTGCCACCGGGTGTGCCGCCGTGGGCCGAAGCCTGGACCGATCCGTGCCATTTCCCCATCGCCTTTGGCCTGGCCGCCGCCGTGTGGGAGATCGAAGCGCCGACAGCGGCCCTCGGTTATCTGCAAAGCTGGGCGGCAAACCTGGTCAGCGCCGCCGTACGGTTGGTGCCCCTGGGCCATACGGACGGCCAACGGGTGCTGGCGGGCTTGGCCGGGACCATCGAGACGGCAGCGGAATCGGTGCTGGCGATGGCCGACGACGACTTGGCCGGCAGCAACTGGGGTCTGGCATTGGCCTCGATGAGCCATGAAACCTTGTATTGTCGGTTGTTTCGCAGTTAGGAGACGGGTCACATGGGTGTTTTACGGGTAGGCGTAGCGGGACCGGTGGGGTCCGGCAAAACGGCGTTGGTGGACTCCCTGTGCAAGGCGTTGCGGGACCGCTACGAGCTGGCGGTCGTCACGAACGACATCTACACCAAAGAGGACATGGAGTACCTCGTCCGCAGCGAAGCCCTGCCCGCCGAGCGGATCGTCGGCGTCGAGACGGGCGGCTGTCCGCACACCGCCATCCGTGAGGACGCCTCGATCAACGTCGTGGCCATGGAAGGGCTGGAACTGCGCTTTCCGGACTTGGACCTGCTCTTCATCGAGAGTGGCGGCGATAACTTGGCGGGCACATTCCGCCCCCGACTGGTGGACGTGACGCTGTACGTCACCGACGTGGCCGCAGGCGACAAAATCCCCCGCAAGGGCGGTCCTGGCATCACCAAGTCGGATTTGCTGGTCATCAACAAGACGGACTTGGCGCCCTACGTCGGGGCCAGCCTGGAGGGGATGGACCGCGACACCCGGAAGCAGCGTGGCGACAAACCCTTTACCTTCACGAACCTCAAGACAGGTGATGGGCTGGCGACGGTCGTCGCTTTTATAGAGGGGTATTTGACCTGATGACGTGAGACCTGCTTCTCTTACGGGGTTACTACCGAACCAATCCATTTTTCTGTG
>JACMPN010000049.1 GCA_014377495.1 Candidatus Sericytochromatia bacterium | reverse complement strand
GCTGCGGCGACTGCCGGCCCACGTCAGCGGTGTGGGCATCCGGCCGGAGCACGTACACAGGCCTGCGTGCCCACCGGCCGGAACGGTGACACCGCCGGGTTCGCAACGGGGGGCGTAAGGTCCATGCCGCCAATTGGTCGCAGTTTTGGCGGAAACTGCCGGGCGGTATGCCGGTTTCCCGACCGAGCTGCAATAACAGGGTGGGCAGCTGATGATGCAGTATGGCCGCTGACAGTAAGGGCCGCCGTCGATGTGCCGGATACGCAGCCTGGACCGCCGCAGGGCAGGCTTGGCTGCGCTGGAAGGTTACGCCGGTCTTCCCGTTACGGCGCCGACCGAGGCACGGAGAGGCAACTGCTGCCGGCCCCGGCGTCGCTCGTCGTGTGTCCAGCATGGCAGAGCCGCACCTGGGACCGCGTCGTACTCCCGTTAAAGTGTCTTAGTCAGCTCTCAACTGGGGAAGGGATCTTCTTGACTTTCGGCAACCTTGAATGGCCTCAGTGACGAAAAGGCGTCGTCGATGTCGCCCAGTTGCAACCATGTCGGCGTCTGATAGCTGGGCATTTCGGCGACGATGGCCTGGAAGAATTCCCGGTAGCCGCCCGCGTAGCGGCCCTGATCCCAAATTTCCAGCATCGTCTCGGTGAACAGGCCCATGTCGTCGCCGTCGAGCGAAGCCTGGTTGGTTTGGCAGCCCGTGATCAGGAGTATGCTGGCCGCAATCCTGGCCCCGTCACCGGCGGTATGGCGCTTTTGAACCGCGTCGTACCCGGCCTTGTTTGCCTCATAGACAGTGGCGCTCTGGGCTGCTGTCAGCCCGCGAAGGTCCCGACCGGTTGCTGATCGGGCGCGGATCCGGGGCGACGCGTCGAGTGCGATGCTGCGCCGGACTTCCTCCTGATTGACTATGCCACCCTGACTGCTGTCGGAGATGATGAGCACGCGCACGTCAGGCCGGAACGTGACCAACAGGGCATGCAACTCGCCGTTTAGCAAAACCCGGTCATACAACACCCACGTCTCGTCCAAGCCGTCATCGCGCTCGTCGCCGTTACGGTTCGGGAACTGGCCGCCGTGACCGGAGTAAGTGAGGAAGAACAAGTCGCCGGCCTGCAACGCTGCGGCGGCGGCGGTGATGTGGGCAACGACCGCACGTGATGTGGCTTTGCTGCCGATCAGATCGTCCGTCTGCTGATAGTAGTAGGTCGCCACATTGCGCATGCAGCGGGCATCCATTTCGGCGGCGGCCAGTGGGGGGACGGACCGGGGCGGATACGCGTGCGGATCCACATGGTTGAGCCCGATGTGCAACGAAATCCCTGTGGGCATGAGAGTCTCCTGGTTAAAAAATGCATTGAGACCTGGCCAGTATAAGCGCTTGGCAGGAGCGGATCATGGTCCGCTACCGCCTGACGGCGCCACGGCCGGCGTGTTTACGGCAGACGCAATCACCGCCATCTTCTAGCGTGCCGACGGGTTGCCGAGGCAGATCAACAGGATCGCCATTCAAGCGCTGCTCAAGGCCGGCCTCAAGGGGATGACGCCCATTGACGCCGACCTGATCGCCGCCGTGCTCAAAGACACAAATCAGGAGTAGGGCTGTTGGTGGTGGGGAGCCGGTCCCATTCCCGCTTTTCCGTACCGAGCGCCGGCCGAATAATCGTCACCAAAGGCGGCCAAACAGCGTTTACCGTGACAAGGGCCCCAATCGTCGTCGGGATTCAGTGCCACGCCCGAGGTTGCACAGCGTGACAATGGGACCGCCTCGAACGACTGGACGTTCAGGGTGATCACGATGGCGTGTTCATCGGTGTCGAGCCGCCCATGCATGGTCACGTAGAGCCCTTCTTCGGCGCCGGCAAAGCAGAGGATCTGCGCCGGTGTCAGCGTGTCAAAGGTCCCGGCGGGGGTCTGGCGCAGCTCGGGCGCCCCGTAGGTCTCCGTGTCGCTGTGCCAGAGCGTCTCGACAGCCCGGCGATCAGCCGGACTGGCCACTCGGTGAGTGTCATGCTTTGGGCGTCGGATGCGGTCAGATGATGGCGGGCGGCGAACTCCCAGCGGGAGAAATGCGTTTCGAGGCGGAACTCCGGCAACGACATGGTGACATGCCTGTTCTGGGCCAGACGGCGACCCATGACGGGCGCGGCCCTAACCGCTGGTTAAACAGCCATCGTCTAAAGCATAGCCAGACCTTAACGTGTTAAGTAACATGCAACGTCGGGATGGGGCAGATAACCATTTTGTACCGCAGAAGAAACCACTTTTTGGAGGAATTAGCATGCCAGATCCGATCCGTACCAGCCACCAGGGTCTGATCAATCTTGCTAACCAGGAATGTGGTTATCGGAACGTCTATGTCGATCGCAATGACACCGGCCGCTGGTCCAACAAGGGTAATCTCGTCATCGAGCACAATAACCGGGGTACGCAGGAAACCTGCCGTGGCGGCCAGGTGATTTCGGGCGAACAGCGCAACAACAGCCACGAGCGTTACCAGGATCAACCTTACCAGCGCAATGATCAGTATCAGCGGAATGATCGCCATCAACCGCAACCTTACCGCAACCAGAGCAACAACTTTGATGCGACGTTGCCCCTGATCTTCCTGGGTGGCGCCATCCTCGGAGCGGCACTCTCCGACCGCTAAACGAATTTTTCACCGAAACGGCAGGCCTGCGGGTCTGCCGTTTTGCGTTGGGGGACAACTGGGTTTCTCCGGACGGGGGGCTGTGCGGCGGTGCCGTACGGTATGCTTGGTAAGCCGCATAGGCCGACACTTTCCCTGACCTTGAGGTTGACGAGACACCATGGCGACGAGCACGCACGACGGCACGATTTTCAAAGAGTTTGTCCGGACCTTCGCCGGCACGCAGATGGTCCTGAACTTCGGCTTCAAGGAATGCACCTGCGAACATGCCTCTCTCGTCCTCGAAGTCGGCGACGAGACCGTCACGGTCATCGCCTTTGACGACGAGACCGGCAAGCCGGTCGGCGAAGGCGAATTCCCCTGGTCGTCGGTGATCTCCGTCCGCATGCAACGCCTCGAGTGGGACCACACCTTCGCCCATGCGACTACCAACTGCACCCACACCCACTAGAGAGCGTGTTTCAGGGGCGGCCAGAGCGGCCTGTCTGCGTTGTCGGGACTTCCTAAGGTCCCTGAGGACCTGTCGTCAGCCGCCTCCTAGCATCCAGACCCCTCTGACCACCCCTGAAACACGCTCTTGGTTCCATTGGATTCCGTTTTAGGTTCTGGTAATTCCGGGGACTCCTGCTTCCCCTTTCATTCCTCTTTCATTCCTTTTTCCCTGGTTCCCGTTTTTCCCGGTTCCCGTTTTCCCTGGCTCCCCTTTTCCCTGGCTCCCCTTTTTCGATTTGGTCAGAGACGGATATTGCAATCATGACCACCTCTTTTAAGCCCGCCTGGCGGCCCACGGTCTGGCTGCGCGATCATGAGCTGTCGGAGCGACTCGGCTGTCAGGTTCTTTGTGCCAGTGAAACCGATCAGCACACCGGCAGCTTCAAGTTTCGGGCTGCCTACACCCTGGCGGCCAACGTCCATCATCAGCACCTGATTACCGCGTCATCCG
>JACMPN010000487.1 GCA_014377495.1 Candidatus Sericytochromatia bacterium | reverse complement strand
TCCTGGCCCGCTGCGAGGCGGCCTTCCTGCCGGACGTCGAGGATGCCGTGGCCGATTTGCTGAATCGCCACATCCTGCAGGGGGACCAGGGCCGCCTGGTCTGGGGTGACGAGGCCCATGCCCTGGCCGACCATATCCGCCAACTGACATGGCCCGTGCAGTCCGACGGCGTGACCGCCGTCGCCGCCATGGCGGCCGGTTCGGAACGGGTCGGCCGATGACCGTTCTGATCACCGGGGCCACCGGATTCCTCGGGCGCCACGTCCTGCAGACGATGGCCGCAGCCGGGTCTGCCGGGCGGGCATTGGCGTTGGTCCGCAAGCGCAGCGAATGGGAGGCGATGGCCTGGACACAGGAGCTGGGCGGTGTGGACACCCTCGAGGGGACGGTCACCGGGCTCGATAGCAGTCACCTGCCGGAGTCGGTGGGCCGCCTGACAGGCATCCTCCACCTCGCCGCCGTGGTGCACCACAGCCGCCGCGGGGCCGAGGCGATGTGGCAGACCAATGTCGAAGGCACCCTGAACATGGTCCGGCTGGCGGCGGCCCACCGCTGCCGGATGATTTTTGTGTCCACATCCGGTGTCGTCGGCAGTTTCGACACCCTGGCCGAGGCAGCGGACGAAGAGGCGCCCTTTTGCGAAGCCCGGGTCAGCCGCTGGCCCTATTACGCCTCCAAGGTGGCCGCCGAAAAAGCCGCCAGAGCCCTGGCGAACGACTTGGGCGTCGAACTCATTTTCCTGCGGCCGCCGGTGCTGTTGGGGCCTGGTGACCACCGCTTCCGGTCGAGCAGCAACATCATCCGGTACCTGCGCAGGCGCCTGCCGGTAGTCTTTCCGGGCGGCATGCACTTTGCCGATATTCGGGACGTCTCACAGGCCATTCTCACGGTTTTGGATCATCCGTCCCCGCGACCGATTTATCACCTGCCGGGTGCGGCCAGCGAGTTGGACACCTTTTTCCGCTGGATCGCCCAAGCCGTCGGCCGCGAGCCGGACTGGCGTACGGTGCCGAGCCGTCTCGCCTGGGGCGCCGCTGTGCTCAATCAATGGCTGGGCAGCACGCTGAGCTTTCTCCCGGATCCCGTGGTCATTGAGATGGGCAGCTCGTATTGGGGCCTGAAGTCCCTGTATGCCGCCGAGGAACTGGGTTACCAGTCCCGGCCGCCGCAGGAGACTCTCACCGACACGATCGCCTGGCTGCAGGCTGAGCACCCGCAATTGAAGGTGCTGGCGGCCGGCAGCCCGTCGACACCGTTGACCACGGCGGCGGATCAGCGGCCGTAGGCAAGAATAAGCGCTCATCGTTCGGCCTGGAGCCCGATCCGGCCATGCAACGACCCATACAGCGGACGCGGCCGAGGAAGGTGTAGCTAAGATGAAACCGGGCCTGCCGCCATTCGAGGCGGAGAGGCTGGCCTCACGCCATCGCTTGGGGGTGTTGGATACGCCACCCGAAGAACGTTTCGATCGGTTGACGCGCATTGCTACGCTGGCGTTTGACGTCCCGGTCGCTTTGATCAGCATCGTCGATGCCGATCGCCCGTGGTTTAAGTCCTGTCAGGGTCTCAGTGCGGCGGAAACGCCACGCGAGATGTCGTTTTGCGGCTATGCCATCCTGAACAACGGGGTATTTATCGTGGCCGACACGTTGGCTGACGAGCGTTTTGCGGACAATCCCCTGGTGACCGGTGAGCCTGGCGTCCGGTTCTATGCAGGCTGCCCCGTGGCCGCACCCGACGGCCAAAGGGTCGGGACCCTTTGCCTCATCGATCGCCAGCCACGCCGTTTTGACGAGGCGCAGTGCCGCCTCTTGCGTGAGTTGGCGGCACTTGTGGAGCAGGAGCTGGCGATCAACCTGATCGTTGATGGTACGTTGGAGATCAGCCATGTGCAGCGCCAGCTGCAACAGAGTTTGCTGCAGCTGCGCACCGTGCACCACCTGACGACGGCACTGGGCCGAGCCAGGGCCGTCTCCGAAATCTGCGACGAAGTCCTGAACAGCCTGCCGCTGATGATCCGGGTCACCGGTGCCGCCATCCTGTTGCGGGACGCCGATGGCATGATGCGTTTCCAAGCGTGGCGGTCCCTGTCAGTAGGTCACCCTATAGGGGCTGTTCCCGTTGATCAATCGGGGGGCGTGGTTCGGGACCCTGATGATCTGTGATGACGTCGTCCATCACTTTGACGAGGCCGAGGTCCTGATGGCCCAGACGCTGGCCAACCATCAGGCATTTGCCATCGCCCGCCAGCATGCCGCCGATAAGCTGACAAAGGCCAATCAGGATTTTCAGACTCTGATCGATGCCTCCCCGTATGCGGTGGTCGTCTTGAACTTGCAATTTGAAGTCGTCATGTGGAGTCCGGCAGCAGAGCGCATCTGCGGTTGGCGCAGCACAGACGTGTTGGGGCGCGTCGTGTCCTTCGTGCCGGCTGATCAGATCGATGAATTTGAGTCGTTGCTCACAGTGCTTGCAGGCGGTCGCCGTCAAGGCCGCCTCGCCTCATGGCCATTCCCCGGCAGGTCCGATGGTGACGATCAGTGTGGGCGTCGCAAGTACGCTGCCCACGACTCCCGAAATGGGCAGTGCCCTGGTCATGGCGGCCGATCGAATGCTTTACAAGGCCAAGCAAAGCGGGCGGGACAGGACCTACGGTGCCGAGGTGCGCTGGGAACCATTGACGGGGACGCCCATTATGGGGCCTGCTGTACCGTTCGGCGATCCTGCGGGCCCCGATCCCGGCTACGCAATCATTGCCGGATGATCAGCCCTTGGCGAAAAACCGGTAGTAGAGCTGGGTGATTCCCGGCAGCACGATCAGGCGGCTGCGATAGGCCTGGACGGCGGCGAGTGTATGCACCACGGTGCTGACGATCAGCACGAGGGAGATGCCCACGCCCATGACCAGATAGATCCATGCCGGTGCCTCCGGGATGAAACCCAGGCAGGCGACGATGACCAAGGCGACAAAGCTGATCGTGTTCAGCAACAGGGCGTGGGCGATGTGGTAACGGATGAAGTATTGCGGCTTGCCAGTTTCCAGGCTGAGATAGATCAGCGGGGCCAGGCCGGGCATGTAGGCCAGGGCTGCCATGGTGGCTTCGCTGTCGTCGGCGGGAGGGTGCTTGGTCATTGCAGCAAGGTCAATCCGTTATAAAGCGTTGTGAAGTCGTTCAGCCGCTGGTACAATGCCGCCCGTGATGGACGAACGCCGACTGCGCACCGAGATAGTGGAAGTATGCCGCCGACTCTATGAGCGTGGCATGATTGTTGCCGCCGATGGCAACGTTTCTGCGCGCCTGGGACCGGATCGCATCCTGGTCACCCCCACCGGCGTCTGCAAGGGGTTTCTGGCGCCCGAGGACCTCGTGGTCACGGACATGGACGGTGTGCCGGTGCGGTCGGGCGTCAAATGCTCCACCGAGATCGCCATGCACGTCGTCTGCTACCGGCACCGTCCCGACATCAAGGCCGTCGTCCACGCCCACCCACCCACGGCCGTCGCGTTTTCCGTGGCCGGCCGGGTGCTCGAGCCCCACGTCCTCCCCGAAGTCGTCGTCACCCTCGGCATCGTGCCTACCCTGCCGTATACCGATCCGGGTTCGTACGAGGTGCCCGATGCCGTCGGTCCGGCCATCGAAAACTGCGAAGCCCTGATTTTGGAGTTCCACGGGGCATTGGCCGTGGGCGACTCGGTAATGAGCGCCTACTTCAAGCTCGAAAAAGTCGAACACGCGGCGCACATCCTGCTCATGGCCCACCAACTCGGTGGCATCCGGATGCTCAGCCGCGAGGCGATCCTCAAACTCCAGGAAACCCAGAAGCGGGTGGGGATCACCATCGGGTTGCCGCCGGCCTATCGCCAGGGCTACACAGGCGCTGCCGAGGATTTGGATCAGGAAGCGTTGATTGCCCAGGTCACCGCTGCCGTCATTCGGCAATTGCAGGCCGGTTCCCGTTAGGCGTCGTTCATCGCCTGCCGCCGGGAGGTGTCCAGGCGTGCAAAACGGTCCCCCCCAATCGGGGCAGGAGGCTGTCAGGGCGCTGCCGGATGCGCCGACCGGTCTGTTACCATGCCGGGACGGCCACGATGCAAATCTGTGGCTGGCGCTGTAACATCGTCCCCCGTAGGAGTCGCCTGTGCAGGATCTTTTCCGCCGCAAATCCCTGGAGTCGCTGATCCGCGCCGGGGCCAACAGCCCCTTGAAGCGTGTCCTGGGCAAGTGGGGACTGACGTCGTTCGGCATCGGCTCGATCATCGGCAGTGGCATCTTCGTGCTCACGGGCACAGCCGCCGCCACCCATGCCGGTCCCGCCATCATGCTCAGCTTCGTCGTGGCGGCCATCGCCTGCGGGTTTGCCGGGCTCTGCTACGCCGAGCTGGCCAGCATGATCCCCGTCGCCGGATCGGCCTACACCTATGCCTACGCCACCTTGGGCGAGCTGATCGCCTGGATCATCGGCTGGGATCTCCTGCTGGAGTACGCCATCGGCAACAGCGCCGTTGCCGTCAGTTGGGGAGAGCATTTGGCCAAGATCCTGGAAGGCTTCGGCATCGTCATTCCCCATATGTTTTTGGCGGGGCCATGGCATGACGTGCCGGGCATCATCAACGTGCCGGCGGCAGCGATCTGCTTTGTCGTTTCCTGGCTGCTTGTCCGGGGCGTCAAGGAGAGCACCCAGGCGAACAACTTCTTCGTCGTCCTCAAACTGATTGTCATCGTCATGTTCATCGTGCTGGGCTCCTTTTGGGTCGCCCCGACGAACTGGGTGCCGTTCTTCCCTTTCGGCCAACGGGGCATCCTCACGGGCGCCGGTCTGGTGTTCTTTGCCTACATCGGGTTCGATGCCGTTTCCACGGCAACGGAGGAAGCGATCAATCCAGCCAAGGACGTGCCCTTCGGCATCCTGATGAGTCTGGCTGTTTGCACGATCCTCTACATCGCTGTGGCTGCCGTCATGACGGGGCTCGTCCCCTATCACATGCTGAACAACGCCACCCCGATGGCCACGGCCCTCGAAGTGACGGGCCAGCATTGGGCGAAGGCCTTGTATCTGGTCGGTGCCACGGCTGGCCTGACCAGTGTGTTGCTCGTCTTTTCCCTCGGCCAGACCCGCATCCTTTACACGATGGCCCGGGACGGTCTGCTGCCCCGTTTCATGTCCAGGGTGCATCCGAAGTACTCCACCCCCCACATCAACACCTGGGTCGTCGGGGCGATCACGGCGGTCGGCGCCGGGCTGTTCAAAATCGATATCCTGGCGGAGATGTGCAACATCGGGACGCTGTTCGCCTTTGTCCTCGTCTGCGTCGGCGTGCTGGTCCTGCGGGCCCGCAGTCCCGAGGCCATACGGGGCTTCCGTTGCCCGGGCGTGCCGGCCGTGCCGATCGCCGGCATCGTCATGTGCAGCGTCCTGATCTACAACGAATCCTATGCGACGCAGCTGCGCTTCCTCGTGTGGCTCGTCGTGGGCCTGGTCGTCTACTTTGCCTATTCCCGCAGCCGCAGCGTGCTGGGCACGGGCAAGACCATCGAAGGACCGGATCTGCCGTCACATTAGGCCGTTTCCGCAACGACAACGCCGGACTCATTTGGGTCCGGCGTTGTCGTTGCGGGGTGGGGTGGTGTCTTTGCCAGCGCCGCCACCGACGCTGGAATCCGGACGTCAGGTTTGGCCCGGCGGTGCCGATAACCGGGAAGAAATCCAGGTAAAACTGGCAATCAGTTTTTGTTAAGGATGGCTGCGATGCGTCTTTTTGCGTGGACGGGATGTCTGGTCATGATGATCAGCGGCTGTGCTGCGACGCTGCGCGTGGGGCCGATGGCTGCCCCGATGCCGACTCGCGCCCAGTGGGCCGGCGCCGATGCCCCGCGCCTCGTCCGCCAACTGGTCCTGTCCGCCTTTGACCGGGCCGACCATAACCACGACCGTTTTTTGGACATGACCGAATGGGACAAGGCTGAACTCACGGCCTCCGACCTCGACAAGGACGGGCGGGTGACCAGCCTGGAATGGGGCACGGCCCATCCGATCGAGCCACTCGTCGCCAGTTGGCAGAGCGCTGCAGCCGACTACTTTGTTCATCTCGACGCCGACAAGAATGGCTGGCTGGCCCGGGCCGAGGTCAAGGGCCTGGTGACCGTCCCCGGTTTCGGCATGCCCAGTGACCTGTTGTTCGACCGTTACAGTGCTTTGCAGCCGGGGGGCATTTCACCCAAGGTCTTTGCGGACTTCGTGCTGCAGGTGGCCTTTGATACGGGCCGCTTCCAGCCAATGATCACCCCGCCGGCATGGCCTGCGTCGGATGCACCCGTCGCCCCGCCGTCGACCGGCGAGAAGCCACCGACGCTGCCCCAGTCCACGCTGCTGGGTGCCGTGCTGGGTGCCCAGAGTCGGCCCCGCCGTTAACGGCTGAATCAGTGACCAGAGGCCCGGAACCGGATGCGAGCCTCCGTGGCGATGGTGACGTGCGGACCAAACGACAATGAGCGGTGGTGAACCGCTTCCGGGTCCATCCAACCGGTTTCCCGATTGAGTGGGGTTCCATCTCGAACGGTTTCTCCACAGTTTCCCGTGGGCTTATCCGCTCTGATGGTTATCCCTGGAAGCGGTTCACCACCGCTCACATCCACACTGTAGCCCGTGT
>JACMPN010000486.1 GCA_014377495.1 Candidatus Sericytochromatia bacterium | reverse complement strand
TGTCCGCCTGGGGATACCCGCGCTCGACATGCACCTCGCTGATCTTTTCGTAGCGGTCGCCCCGGCGGACGAAGAAGGTCGCCGTCAAAGAGCTGAGGCATTTGCCGGGCTCGAACACGGTCGTCCAGATGTAGGGCAGTTCCTCGTCATCCTCGGCTTCGACCTTGGTGCCCCAGATATCGGCCAGGGCGTGCACGCTGTTCATGTCGAAGTAGAAGAGGCCTTCCGGTGCCAGGTGCTCGTAGACCCGCTGGCAGACGGTGGCGATCTCCGACAGCTCCAGGATGTAATTCATGCTGTCATACGAGCAGACGACCAGATCGAAGCGCTCCGGCATTGCCAGTCGGCGCATGTCCTGCCGACGGAACACCACAGGCTGTTTGCTGAGCTGGGCCTTCTTTTCGGCCTGGTGCAGCATGTCGGCGGACAGGTCGACGCCCCAGACGTCGTAGTCCTGCCGGGCCAACTCCAGGGCCAGCGTCCCCGTCCCGCAGGCCAGGTCCAGAATGCGCTGACCGTGCCAGCCGCGGGCCTTCAGCAACCGTGGCAGGTAGGCGGCCGTTTCCCGGCTGAAATACACCTGGTCACGGTCGTAGATTTCGGCGTAGCGGCTGTAAGCAGGGTAAGACACGGCAGCAGTTCCAAACAGGCAGGCGGTGGGCAGGTCGCGGGCGAATCACGCCCACCTCCCGACACGGTCAGTCTCCGCATTAAATCACGATCCGCGCCGTGCCATGCCCCGCAACCGGCATAACGGCCGGATGAATTATGAGAAACAGGTGCTCAAAACATTAGAAGTTGGGAAGAAAGGGCCACACGAAGGAGGGACCGACTTGATGAAAACGTCGTTTTGGACCGCTACGGCGACCCTGTTTCTGATCACGGCCTGTGCGCCGTCCCAACAGATGCGCCAGGAGGCCACGAAACACACGGCGAGCAATGGCCATCAGCGGAAGGTCGTCATCAGCCCCACGGCACAGGGATCACATGCGACGCCCAGGACTGAAGCGAAGGCCCGCCCGCCCGCCGCACAGCAGCGGGCCCGGATCGTCACCCTGCCCCCCGCCAGTCCGGCCCACATGGCCCGGGTGAAAGCGAACGCCCGCAAGATCCAGGACATGCTTGAGACTTACGGCCTGGATTTCAACGGCAAGTATCCGGTCAGCTTTGCCCACCTGCGGACCGAAGCGAAGAAACGCCGCTACTGGTGCGACTTGCAGAACCCGCTGAGTGCCAGCCTGCCCGCCGTCGTCGAGGCCCGGAATCCGGCCCCCGGGGCCGTGACCTACGAGTACCTAGGCAACGATCGGGCCAGGTATCATATCCGCGGCTGGGATCGTCAGGGCAACCCGTTGCGTGATCAGAACGGCCAGATGTTTATCGTCAACGGGATCTACTAACTGGCCAAGCCTGTGTACCATGCGGATGGACCGAACTAATTAGTCGTTCCACCCGCATGACGTTGACGAGGCCATTGATGAAACGGTTGCTCTTGGGGATGACGCTCTCCTTCTGTGTCCTGACGGCGTGTGCGCCATCGCCCGACAAACAGCTGGAGACAGCGAAGGCCGCCGCCACGGCCGGCGACTATCGCCAGGCGCTGTCCATCGTCGACGGGCTGCCGTCGGACTCGGCCGCCTATGCCGAAGCCCAGGTCCTGGCGCCGGATTGGCGGCATCGGCTGGAGACGCCCGTCCGCCCCTCGGATGTCGGTGCCACCCCTGTGCCGTCCAGCCCGGTTGTGGCACCGACCCCCATCTCCGCCGTGCCCACCGACCCTGCCAAAGTGGCCAAGGTCGTGGAAAATGCCCGCGAAGTCCAGGCCATGCTCGAATCCTACGGGCTGGACTTCAACGGCAAGTATCCGACCAATTTTGCCGGCCTCGCCGTCGAAGCCAAGAAAAACAAATACTGGAAAGAGCTGAAAAATCCGCTCAACCCGACACTGCCGGCCATCACCGATCACCGACATCCGCTCCCCGGGGCCGTGGCCTACGAGTTCCTGGGTGCGGACAAGGCGAAGTACCACATCCACTCCTGGGACGGTCAGAGCAAGCCGGTCCTGGGCAAAGACGGCAAGGTGTTCCTGGTCGACGGCATCTATTGAAGGGTCTGGTCACTGTGCCCATAGGATCGCCTGCCTCCTTGTTCTAGGCTTCAGCCGCTATCGGCATGAGCGGACGAAGGATGAGCATGGGAGCCAGACAGCGCCTTCTGGTCGGCCTGCTGATCACCGGCTGCTCGAGTCCGGGCGTCATGCGGGCGCAGCAGGTCTATCCGGGTGCCCCGTATGTGCCGGGCGTGCCCTATGACTGGCCGTTGGCACCTGCGCCGGATGGCTGGCTCGTCGGCGGCAGCGGCTACACCACAGGCCACCTCTGGCCCTGGGGCATCACACCGGGCTTCGGGCAAGGTGCCATCCTGTTCCCATCCAGGCTATCAGGCCGTTGGCTGGGGTTTGGCGGTGACTATCCGCCCCCGCCCGTACCCTTTTTCCCCGGCCCCTTTCCCGTATGGGCCGGCTCGGACGTCGTCGCTGCCCACGCCAGCGACTACACAGCAGGCCCCTACCCGGTGGCGTTGCCCAGTCTGCCGGACCGGTCATCGTCCGACCGCACCGTCACAACGACACCGGCAACCGCCGGCTTTACCCCGGACGGACGGGGCAGCGTCGTCGTGCCCAGCGTCTCGGGCCTGTCGACCCAGGCCTCGTTGGCCCGCTGGACCAAGATGGGACTCACATTCCTGCCGGC
>JACMPN010000048.1 GCA_014377495.1 Candidatus Sericytochromatia bacterium | reverse complement strand
GCACTGAGTGGCGACACCACAAAACGCCCGTCCGCTTGGAGGGCCTCAGTCAGTGCGGCAAAACTGGAGATCAGATGCAGGACGGCGACCCTTACATACACGGCAACGGGTAAGCCTTAACATCATGCCGATTCCTGATGCACCGTGTCCAGCCGGGCGCGTGTGACCTGCACGCTCAGGGATCGGTCAATGGACCGCAGGATCGCTCCCGGAGCCCGGCAAACGGTCTGGTGCCGGCCCGTTGACCGGAAACGACGCGTGCCGGTGGGGCCGGTAGCCGGTTAGGATAGTGGATGGCAATCCCACCCCGATGCCGCAGGCCCGACTCACAGGAAGCGTGCGGTGGCGGCGCTGCCTCAGTTTGCGAGTGAACGATCGACATGACCACACACCACGCCCTGACGCCTCTGACAGCCATCTCCCCGCTGGACGGCCGGTACCGTTCCCGGGTCGAGTCGCTGGCAGCCTACGTCAGCGAGTCGGCCTTGATCCGCCAGCGTATCGCCGTCGAGGTGGCCTACTTCCTCGCCCTGCTCGAGCATCTGGGCCTCGTCACCGGGGACGCCCTCGATGATGCGACCGGGCGACTCTGGGGGATCGCCGGCCAATTGGCCCCGGACGACGTGCTGGCTATCAAGGCGATCGAACGGCATACCCGCCACGACGTCAAGGCGGTCGAGTACTGGCTGAAAGAACAGGCCAAGTCGATCGCCCCTCTGGCGCCTCATCTGGAGAAAATCCACCTCGGGCTGACATCGGAAGACGTGAACAACCTCGCCTATGGCCGCATGTACCAATTCGCGGTGCGGGAGGTGGTCCTGCCACGGGTGCAACAGCTCCTGGGCGTCCTTGGCCAGTGCGCCGAGGCGTGGGCAGATGTGCCCATGCTGGCCCTGACCCATGGACAGGCAGCCACCCCGACGACTCTCGGCAAGGAAATGGCCGTCTTCGGCGAGCGTCTGCGGCGGGCCATTGCCAACACGGCGGCGATCACCCTCAGCGGCAAGCTCAACGGGGCCACCGGAACCTGGGGTGCGCTCTGCGTCGCCTTCCCCGACGTGGACTGGCCCGCCTTCAGTGACGCCGTGATCCGCAAGATGGGCCTGGAGCCCAACCGCCTCACGACGCAGATCGAGCCGAATGACCGGCTGGCGGAGCTCTTCGACTCGCTGCGGCGGATCAACAGCATCCTGCTCGACCTGAGCCGGGACCTGTGGCTGTACGTCAGCCGGCACGTGTTCCAACTCCAGGCCGTCGCCGGTGAGGTCGGCTCCTCGGCGATGCCCCATAAGGTGAATCCCATCGATTTCGAAAATGCCGAAGGCAACCTGGGCATCGCCAACGCCCTGCTGGGCCATCTGGCGGACACGCTGACCCAGTCCCGGCTGCAGCGGGACCTCAGCGGCAGCACAGTGATGCGCAATGGCGGTGTGGCGCTCGCCCACGGCTTTTTGGCCATCGACTCGCTGCTCATCGGCTTCAGCCGGCTCCAGCCGAACGGGGCCGTCCTCGCCAAGGAACTTGCAGACCACCCGGAAGTGCTGGCCGAAGCCATCCAGACCGTGTTGCGGGCCCATGGGGTCGAAGCACCCTACGAACAGCTCAAGGCCCTGACGCGGGGTCAGACGGTCACCCTGGACGACTTGCACCGGTTCATCGGGCAGGTGCCGCTGGATGCCCAGACGCTGGCACGGTTGTTGGCCATGCAGCCTGGGGACTATGTCGGCCTGGCGCCGCAACTGGCCCGGGCGGCCGCCGCCGAGATCCGCATGGCGCTGCCCGGCGCTGCGGCCGATTGAGGGCGTGATGAAGATACTGATCCTCGGCAGTGGCGGACGGGAACACGCCCTGGCCTGGAAACTCGCCCAATCGCCACAGGTGGACTCCCTGATCATCGCCCCGGGCAACGCCGGCACAGCCGAGTTCGGTCGCAACGTCCCCGTGGATCTGACGGACCTGGAAGCCGTGGTTGCCCTGGCCACGGCGGAGCGGCCCGATCTCACGTTGGTGGGCCCGGCCTCCCTGTTCGTCGCCGGGATCGTCGACCGATTCACCCAGCTGGGCCTGCAGGTCGTCGGGCCGGAGCGACGGGTGTCCGGGCTCTTTGCCAGCCGCGGCCAGGCAAAGACCTTTATGGAGCGGCACCACGTGCCGACATCGCCGTTCAAGATCGTCCAGTCGGCCGAAGAGGCCGTCCAGGTGATCATCCCGCTGCTGCCCAGTGCCGGCGTGATCCTCAAGATCGATGATCAGCACGGTCCCGGCAGTGTCTGTGTGCCGGACTCCATTGACGATGCCCAGGACTTCCTAAAAGCGGCGTTTGCCCAGGGGGCCACCCGTCTCGTCGTCGAGACGCGGATGCGGGGCCGGGAGCTCGGCATTCCCCTCCTGACGGACGGCGACTCCTGGCTGATGCTGCCCTGGGTGCGGCGGCTCACCCGCCTCCGTGACGGTGACAAAGGGGCCCTCACCGAGGGCACTGGTGCCTATGCCCCGGCCGGCCGACGGGACGAAGATGCCGACACGATCCTGCGCGACGTGATCATCCCCATCGTCACCGGGCTGCAGGCGGAAGGGCTCGGCTACCGCGGCTTCATGCAGATCAACCTGATGTTTACCCTAGCCGGTCCGCAGGTGCTGTCGCTGCATCCGACCCTCGGTCCGATCGAGACCCAGGTGATGATGCCCGTCATCTCCGACGACCTCGTGCGGTTCCTCGACGTGACGATGGCAGGGCGGCTCGACGAGGTCGAGTTGACCGAGCCCGATCAGTTGGCCTTGGGCGTTCACCTGGCGACGCCGGGCTATCCCAGCCTGATCGAGCCGACCCCGGTGACGGGCCTGGAAGCCCTGGCCGCCCGGTCGGACACCCTCCTGTTCTATGACACGCTGGCGCCCGACGGCGCCGGGGACTGGCAGGCTGCCGGTCGGGCCCTGACCCGTGTCGGCCTGGCGTTGACCCGTCTTGAGGCAAAGACCGTGGCCTATGACGGCCTCGATGCCGTGCGGATGGGCGACCAGTCCCCCGTGTTCCGCACGGACGTCGGGCATATCCCCTAGGCCGATGGATGAGTTTGCGGCCGTGACGGTCCCCTCCCAGATCCTCGTCCTGCAGGGTGAAGACGATCAGGCAGCCCTGATTGCCAAGCGCGTGCGGGAGTTCGGCGTCTCCGCGACGGTCTGGCCGTGTGACGGCGGGATAACGCCGCTGCCGGCCGGTGTATGCGGGATCATCGTCACCGGGGCGACGACGGATGCCCGGCGGGATGCCGTGATCGACGCCGTGTTAAAGGGGCCGGTGCCGGTCCTCGCCGTCGGTGCGGGGTTCGATCTGATGAATGTGGCCCTGGGTGGGCAGCAGCGGCATATGGGGCGTCTGGCCAGTGGGATGACCACCGTCCGGACCGACGACCGGTCGGGATTGCTGGACCAGGTCCCGGCGCCGCTCAGTGTCTGGATGCGGCGGACGAGCGTGGTCGCCGGTTTGGCGGCGGCGTTGACGGCCATCGCCTGGGACGTCGACGGTCATGTCGTCGGGGCGGAGTCCCAGGCCCGTCAGCGGTTCGGAGTCCGGTTTCATCCGCATCTGGCAGCCAGCGATAGCGGCCGGCTGATCCTGCGCCGGTTCGTCCACGACATCTGTGGCTGCCGATCGGACTGGCGGCTGCCCGAACAGATCCCCGGCCTCCTGGCCGACGTCCGGGAAGCCGTCGGCTCCCGACCGGTGATCGCCCTGCTCAGTGGCGGGCTATACAGCGCCGTGACCGTCGGTCTGCTGCAACGGGCCCTGCCCGAGCCCCAGGTCGTCGCCCTGCACGTTGACACCGGCGTGATGCGGCAAGGTGAATCGGAACGGGTGCTTGCCCTGGCCCAGGCGATGAACCTGCGCCGTATCGAAGTGCGGGACGCCCATCGGGACGTATTGGCGGCCTTGGGCGGCCTACACCGCACCGTCGAAAAACACGCCTGCCTCGCCCAGCAGTTGCAGGCGCGGGCGATCCATGCAGCCGCCCGAGCGGAAGGTACGGACCGGCCGACCCTCGCCTTTGGCCAGGTGAGCCCGGCAGGCGACATGGCTCCCGTGGCGGCGGGGCACACCTGCAACCGGCACCTATCGGCAGGCGATGGGGGCGATGCGGTGATCACCCCGCTGCACGGCTATTTCCGGGACGAAGTCCGGCAGTTGGG
>JACMPN010000485.1 GCA_014377495.1 Candidatus Sericytochromatia bacterium | reverse complement strand
CGGCGAGGAGCGGAACCCCCGAGCCGAACAGGGTGGAAGAAGGGCGGTCCGAGACGAGGTGGGAGGGGGGCCCAGGGCGGCTCAACGACATGATTGCCGTTTTGAAGTCCCTGGGCGGCCAGGGCTCGACGGCAGGCTTCGACCGCTCCCAGAAAGAGCTGGCGGAGCAGTTGAAGGCCAAGGGCGTCACCGACACGACCCTGGTCCCTGGCGATCTGGCCTTCGAACTGTATGACACCTACGGGTTCCCGTTGGAACTCACCGAGGAAATCGTCCAGGAGCAGGGGCTGAACGTCGATCATGCCGGCTATCGCAAAGCGATGACCGAGCAGGTCGAGCGGGCCCGGGCGGCCCATTCGTCCGGTGGCCTGACGGGCAAGGATCTGCCGCCCGACGTCCTGGAGAGGCTGCCGGCCACACAGTTCACCGGGTACACGGGCCACGGCAACGCCGCCAAGATCCTCTTCGTCGCCCCGATCGAAGACGGCATCTGGCAGGTGATCCTCGACCAGACCCCGTTCTACGCCGAGTCGGGCGGCCAAGTCTCCGACACTGGCTCGTTGGTCATCGGTGACGATCACATGCACGTCAGCGACGTCCGCAAGGTCGGCGACATCGTCCTGCACGAAGTGCGTTCCGAGGTCCCGCCCAGCGAGGGGATGACCGTCCAGGCCCAGGTCCATTCGTCCGAGCGGCTGGCCACGGCCCGCCACCACACTGGCGCCCACCTGTTGCACGCCGCCCTGAAGACGGTCCTCGGCGAGCACGTCCAACAGGCCGGTTCGGAAGTGTCGCCGAAAGCCTGCCGGTTCGACTTTTCCCATCCCAAAGGCCTCAGTGCCGATGAGATCACCCGCATCGAAGACCTGATCAACGAGCAGATCCTCCTGGATCGGCCTGTCGAAAAGGTGGAGATGGCCCTCGATGACGCCAAGAAGGCCGGGGCCGTCGCCCTATTTGGTGAAAAGTACGGCGACAGGGTCCGGACGATCAACGTTGCCGGCTTCAGCCATGAGCTGTGCGGCGGCACCCATCTGGACCGCACGGGTGAAATGGGCCTGTTCAAGATCGTCTCCGAGGAGGCCGTCGCTGCCGGCGTCCGCCGCATCACGGCCGTGACGGGCTTCGAGGCCCTGTCGTACCTGCGGCAGCGGGAAGCGATCGTGGCGGATTTCTCCAAAACGCTCAAAGCACCGGCGACCGAGTTGCCGAGCCGGTTGGCCAAGATGCAGGCTCAACTCCAGGAGAAGGACAAGGAAATCGCCGCCCTCCGTCAGGCCCAGGCGGTCGCCCACGCCAAGACACTGGTCAACGAAGTCAAAACGGTCGACGGCGTGCCGCTGCTGGTGCGTGCCGTGGATGCGCCGGATGCCGATGCCCTGCAGCAGATGGTCGAACAGTTGCGCCATGCCGTGGACGGCGTCGTCGTCCTGGCCGCCAACATCGACGGCAAGGCGACCTTCGTTGCCGGTGTCGCCGATCGTTACACCAAGCTGGGTCTGGCGGCCGGCAACCTGATCAAGGAGATCGCCCCGATTGCTGGCGCCCGTGGCGGCGGCAAGCCGGCGCTGGCACGGGCCGGTGGCGGGACGGAGCCGTCACGGATCGGCGAGGCGTTGGACCGAGTAGCCGGGATGATCACGTCGGCCGT
>JACMPN010000047.1 GCA_014377495.1 Candidatus Sericytochromatia bacterium | reverse complement strand
GGCCATGCCGGATCTGGGCGAGATGCTCGCCGATGCGGCCATGGCGGCCCAGCGGATGGCGGTCATCGTCAAGGACCTGCGGTTGTTCTCCCGGGTGGAGGCGGCGCCAACGACGCTCGTCGACGTCCGGTCGGTACTGGACCGGACGGCACGGATCGCCCGCAACGAGATCCTCCACCGGGCCCGCCTGACCAAGCACTATGAGGACGTGCCGCTCGTCCCCGGCGACGAGGGTCGGCTGGCCCAGGTGTTTCGCAACCTGATGATCAATGCTGCCCAATCCATCCCGGAGGGCGCGGCCGCCACCAACGAGATCAGCATCGCCGTCCGCCAGGAGCCTCAAGGCTACGTCGCCATCACCGTGGCGGACAGCGGCTGCGGGATGACGGCGGAGGTGCGCGAGCACCTGTTTTCTCCGTTCTTTACCACCAAGTCGATCGGTTTGGGGACCGGCCTGGGCCTGTCCATCTGCCAGCGCATCGTCATGGACCTCGGCGGGCGCATCGACGTGGAAAGCGAAGTCGGCAAAGGAACGGCATTCCGGGTCCTGCTGCCGATCGCCACCCCGGACGTGACACCCGCCGGGATGCGGTGACGCCTCAACGGTCGTCTCGTCAGCGGGCGCTAGCGGGCCCGGCGGCGGTAATCGCATCGAGCAGTTGCCGGGTCGTCGCCGGAAGCAGGTTCCGTTCCAGCGCCAATCGGACGAGGGCGGCCAGCAGATTCACCGTCTGCGGGTGGATGTCGTGCATCAGCAGGATCCCTTCCCAGCCTGCCAGCTCCGGGTGGTCCCGGAGCATCCCGCACAGGGCGTCGACCGAGAGGTCGGGGACGTTTTTTTCGTCACAGCCTGCCTGCCAGAGGACGAGGTTTTCCTGGCGTTCCCGGAGGACCGTGATCAGGTTGTCGGAGATGTGACCATACGGGGGCCGCACCTGCCTGAGCGGGTAGTGGTAACCCAGGACGTCGTCGACGGTGTGCTGACAGAGATCGAGCTCGGCGTGCAGTTGGGCGACCGTGGCGCCCCGCCAGTCGAGGTGGTGATAAAAGTGGCTGCCCAGGGCGTGTCCGTCGGCGAGGGCCATTGCCAACCCCTCCGGGAAGCGGGTGATCCGCTCGCCGACGACGAAAAATGTGGCTTTCAGGCCCAACTCCCGCAGCCGGAGCAGGATGGCGGGCGTCACCCGGGGATTCGGCCCGTCATCGAAGGTCAGGGCAAAGACGCCGGTGAACCGGGTGCGAAATGAAATGTGGGCCGGGTGCGTCAGGTCGGAAGCCGGGGAATCTGGCACGGGAAGGTCCCTTTGATCAGGTCAATCTGAGGACTATAACAACGGACCAGCCAGTCTGTAAATCAGTGTTGGCAAAGGTTTGGTCCGTCGGCGCCGGTCCTGTGGGAGGGTGGTTGGCGTCGGCTACGGCGTCCCGTACAGTGTGAAGATGCCCGGCAGGCGCTTTGTGGCGCCGTTTGGGCCCCAGTCAGGGCGTCGGGTCGGGTGCAACAACGCAGCTCGGGGGGAAACGTGCAAGGTATTTCGATCGTTCCGGATGGTAATGTGACCACCCCTCAAGGGTTTCGGGCCGGGTCGGTGGGCGCCGGCCTCCGCAAGAAGAACCGCAAGGCCCTGACGGTTCTGGTGTCCGACGTGCCGGCCACGGCCGCCGGCGTCTATACGACCAACCGGGTCCAGGCCGCCCCTTTAAAGCTTACGGAGCGCTCGATCAAGGCCGGGCGCCGGATGCAGGCCGTCGTCGCCAACAGCGGCAACGCCAACGCCTGCACGGGCAAACAGGGTGACGCGGATGCGCTCGCCATGCAACACCAGGTCGCCGAACTGCTGAAGATCAGCCCTGAGCTGGTGGGCGTCTGCTCGACCGGGGTCATCGGCATCAACCTGCCCATGGACCTCGTCACCAAAGGCATCGACGGCGCCCTGAAGAAGCTGGCCCCGTCGCCGGAAGCCGGCGAGGCATTCGGCCAGGCCATCCTGACGACGGACACCATCAAAAAAGACGCCTGCGTCTCCCTTCAGGTCGACGGCAGGACGGTGATCCTGGCCGGTGCCGCCAAGGGCTCCGGGATGATCCACCCGAACATGGCCACGATGATGGGCTTTCTCTGCACGGACGCAGCCGTCACGGACGGGGCCCTGCAGCGCCTGCTGCGGGACACGACGGAGCGCAGCTTCAACCGGATCACCGTCGACGGCGACACCAGCACGAACGACTGCGTCATCGCCATGGCCAACGGTCTGGCAGGCAACAATCCCCTCGACGAGCAGCATCCCGCCTGGCCGGACTTCGCCGCCGCCTTCACCTACGTCTGCCAGTCGCTCGCCAAGCAGATCGCCCGGGACGGCGAAGGGGCGACGAAGCTGATCGAAGTCCATGTCAGCCAAGCCGTCACCGAGACCGAAGCAGCCCAGGTCGCCAAGGCGATCATCGGGTCCAGCCTCGTCAAGTCCGCCATCTTCGGCACCGACGCCAACTGGGGCCGGATCCTCGCCGCCGCCGGCTACAGCGGCGTCCCCATCGACCCGGACACGGTGGACATCTTCCTCGGCGAGATCCAGGTGGGCGAGGACGGGATGGGCATTCCCTTCGACGAGGCGGCGGCCCAGGCCTACCTCGAAAAGGACTTCGTCGAGATCCACGTCCACCTCAAACAGGGTGAAGCGTCCGCCACGGCCTGGGGCTGCGACCTGACCTACGACTACGTGCGCATCAACGCCCGGTACCGGACATGAGCCCGGATACCGAGACGGGCGCCCGCCAGATCCCGGCAGCACAAGCGGCGCTTTTCGCCGGGGCCAGACCCCACATGCAGCGTCTGGCGGGCCGGACCATCGTCGTCAAACACGGCGGCAGCACGATGGCCCGGGGTGGCCGGCTCTGGGAAGAACTGCTCGTCCTGCAGGGCATGGGTGTGCGGCCGATCGTCGTCCACGGCGGCGGACCCGAGATCACGGCGATGCTCAACGACCTGCAGGTGCCGGTCCAGTTCGTCGACGGTCTGCGGGTGACAGATGCCGCCGTGCTGGACGTGGCGACGATGATCCTCGGGGCGAAGATCAACAAACGGCTCGTCGCCGAGCTCAACGCCAATGGCGGCAAGGCCATCGGCCTGACGGGGATCGACGGCAACCTGCTCGTCGTCGAAAAGGCGAAACACGCCCAGGACCTGGGCTTCGTCGGTGACGTCGTCGGCGTGAACGTCGCTCTGCTCAATCAACTGACCGCAGCGGGCTACATCCCCGTCATTGCGCCGTTGGGCATCGATACGGCGGGGCAGACGTACAACGTGAACGCCGACTCGGCCGCAGCGGCGGTGGCCGGTGCCCTGCAGGCGGCGGTGCTGGCCCTGGTCACCGACGTGCCGGGGCTCTACCGGCAAGAGGCCGACGGACAAAAGACGGTCATCCCCCGGATCACCCCGGCCGGCATCGACGATTTGATCGCCCAGGGACAGATCAAGGGCGGCATGGTCCCGAAAGTAAAAGGCTGCCTGGCAGCCATGACCCAGGGCGTCGAGCGGATCCAGATCCTCGACGGCGGACAGCCCTATCCGCTGCTGCAGGCCCTACTGACTGACGACGGCTGTGGGACGACCGTGGTGAATGAGGTAAGTGATGCACGTTGATACCGAAAAAGCCGTCCAGCCGGTAGACCGCTTTGCGACCCTGCAGGCCGACGCCGCCCAATACCTGGTCGGTTCCTACGGCCGTTGGCCGATCGCCCTGGAGCGGGGCGAAGGTGCTTACGTCTGGGACGTCAATGGCAAGCGGTATCTCGATTTCACCTCAGGGATCGCCGTGACGGCGCTCGGCCATTGCCATCCGGCGATCGTCGCGGCCATGGATTCCCAGTCCCGCAAGCTCCTGCACTGCTCGAACCTGTTCATCATTCCCGAACAGGTCGCCCTCGCCCAGCTGCTGATCGAAAACAGCCAGTTTGCCCACGCGTTCTTCTGCAACAGCGGTGCCTAGGCCAACGAGGCAGCCATCAAGCTCGCCCGCCGCCACGCCCAGATCGTCAACGGGGAAAACCGCTTCGAGGTGATCACCTTCAGCCGGTCTTTTCACGGACGGACGCTGGCCACCGTCACGGCGACGGCCCAGCCGAAGTACCAGGAGGGCTTTGCCCCCCTGCCGGAAGGCTTCCGCTACGTCCCGTTCGGCGACCTGGACGCCGTGCGTGCTGCCGTCGGGCCTCAGACCTGCGCCATCCTCGTCGAGCCGATCCAGGGCGAGGGCGGCGTCCATGCCGCCACGCCCGAGTTCCTCCGGGGCCTGCGGGACCTGTGCGACGAGCAGGGCATCCTCCTCCTGTTCGACGAGGTGCAGACCGGTGTCGGCCGCACGGGCCGGCTCTTTGCCCATGAACTGTACGAAAACGTCGTCCCGGACGTCATCTCGTTGGCCAAGGGCCTGGGCGGCGGCGTGCCCATCGGGGCCATCCTGATCACCCAGAAGGTTGTCGGCACGCTCGTACCGGGCACCCACGCCTCGACCTTCAGCGGCAATCCGTTTGTTACGGCCGTCAGCCATGCCGTGCTGTCGGAGATCCTCAAACCGGGCTTCCTCGACCAGGTGCGGGAAACGGGCGAGTTCCTTACGGAACGGCTGACGGGCCTGCAGCGGCGTCACCGGAAATTGGTGACGGCCGTGCGGGGCGTGGGATTCCTCCAGGGCATCCAGCTCGACGAGGCAGTACCGGCGGCCAAGGTGGCCGAAATGGTCCGGGAACTGGGCCTGCTGCTGGTCCCCGCCGGGGACAACACGCTGCGCCTGTTGCCGCCGCTGACGATCGGCCGGGAAGAGGTGCTGGCGGCCGTGACCATCCTCAACGAGGTTCTCATGCAGTTGCGTCCGGAAGAGGCGGATGCTGCGGAATAATGCCGGGCTGGAGCGTCACTGAGCAGCCAGGCACACTCGGCGGGCCAATCGACCAGTCGCAGGAAGGGCCTGGACCAGCAGACGGGTCAAAACCGCACGCCGGTTCTCGCCGGCAAAGGCCTGGCCGAAGCGTGGTGCCACCGCCTCGGGCACGCTGCAGTTCATGGCGGCCACCATCCCCGACCTCTCCCTTATTGCAGATTTCAACAAAGGTCCAGACGATGGCGAGTGGGCCGATCAGGTGAAATTCGCCAATCGCTTGAGCCTGCCTCAATTGGCGCGTCGCCGGTATGCCGCTATCCTGAAGTATTCCGGCAGCAAGCGGGTTACCTGTTCCAACCCCAGGCCAAAGGCGCTCCCCATCCGTGAGCGGCCTTAAGTCCCTCCCTGCACCGGCTGAGTTGCCTGACGGCGAGGAGACCCCAGCTCTATGAAGATCGTGACCGCATACTCCGGTGGCCTGGATACCTCCGTGATGATCCCGTGGTTGTCCGAGAACAACGGTGCCGCCGAGATCATCGCTTACACGGGCGATCTGGGCCAGGGTGAAGACCTCCCCGCCATCAAGGCCAAGGCCCTGAATACCGGCGCCAAAAAGGCTTTCGTCGAGGACCTGCAACAGCGCTTTGTTGACGATTTCATCTGGCCGGCCCTGAAGCCGGGCGCCCTCTATGAGGGCACCTACCCGCTGCACACGGCCCTGGGCCGCCCACTGCTGGCCCAGCGCCTCGCCGAGGTTGCCATCGCCGAAGGGGCTGATGCGATCGCCCATGGCTGCACGGCCAAAGGCAACGACCAGGTCCGCTTCGAGGTCACCATCCGGGCCCTGGCGCCGCAACTGAAGATCATGGCGCCTTTGCGGGAGTGGGAACTCGTCACCCGCGAAATGGAAGTCGCTTACGCCCTCGAGCGGAAAATCCCCATCCCCGTCACAGCCGCCAAACCCTACTCGATCGACCGCAACCTCTGGGGCTGTGCGATCGAATGCGGCGAAATGGAAAACCTCTGGGCGGAGCCGCCGGCGGATGCCTGGCAGATGACCCAGGACCCGACCGGTGCACCTTCGGGTTCGGAAGAGCTGACCATCGGCTTTGAGGCGGGCATCCCCGTCTCGCTGAACGGCACGCCGATGAACGGTGTCGCTCTGATCAAGGAACTCAGCGATCTGGCCTGCCGTTACGGCATCGGCCGCATCGACATGGTCGAGAACCGGGTCGTCGGCCTCAAGTCCCGGGAGGTCTACGAAGCGCCGGCCGCAACCCTGCTGCACCTGGCCCACACGGAGCTGGAGCGGATCTGTCTGGACCGGGCCACGTCGAACTACAAGCGGCGCATGTCCCAGGACTTCGCCAACATCATCTACGAAGGGCTCTGGTTCACGCCCCTGCGGGAATGCCTGGCCTCTTTCATCGATCAGTCACAGGCCCATGTCACCGGCGACGTCCGGCTGCGCATCAGTGCCGGTCTGGCCCAGGTCACCGGCCGCCGCTCGCCCTTTTCGCTGTATGACGAGGGTCTGGCGACCTATTCCCACGGCGACACCTTCGATCGCACGATGGCGACGGGCTTCATGGAGATCTACGGCCTGTCCGCCAAGACGGTGGCGATGGTGCGGCGGCGCAACGGTCTGCCCACGGCGGCCCGCGAGCAGGTCGGCATCTGATGTCGCTTTGGGGTGGCCGTTTTTCCGGCGGACCGGCAGAGGAAATGCTGCGGTTTTCCGAGTCGCTGTCGGTGGATCTGGAGATGGCGGTCGAAGACATCCAGGGCTCGGTGGCGCATGCCACCATGCTCGAAGAGGTCGGACTGCTCACGGCAGCCGAAGGCACAGCCATCCGTGACGGCCTGGCTCAGGTCGCAGCCGAGTTGGTCTCTGGCGACTTCCAGCCCAGTATCGACCTGGAAGACATCCACATGGCCGTGGAAACCCGGCTCACCGAGATCATCGGTGAGCCGGGCGGCAAGCTGCATACGGCCCGCTCCCGCAACGATCAGGTGGCCACCGACATGCGCCTGTGGCTCAAGGGCCGCATCCGCCTGTTGGATGGGGAATTGTGCCGTTTGATCGGCGTGCTCCTCGATAGGGTCGAGTCGGACGGCCGGACCCTGATGCCCGGCTTTACGCACCTGCAGCGGGGCCAGCCCATCTGGCTGGGGCATCACATCCTGGCGCACGCCTGGGCCTTCAGCCGGGACCGGGAGCGGCTCGCCGACGCCCTGAAGCGGGTGGACCGTTCGCCCCTGGGCGCCGGGGCGATGGCGGGGACCCCGCATCCGATCGACCGGCGTCGCACGGCTGAGTTGCTGGGCTTTGCCGGTATCGTGGAAAACGCCATGGACGCCGTGGCGGCTCGGGACCATCAACAGGAAGTGGCGGGGCTGTCGGCCATCCTGATGACGAATCTGTCCCGCATGGCCGAGGAACTGGTGATCTGGTCCACCAAGGAGTTCGACTTCGTCCGTTTAAGCGAGGACGTGACGACGGGATCGAGCATCATGCCGCAAAAGCGCAACCCGGATGCGGCGGAACTCGTCCGGGGCAAGGCCGGGCGCGTACACGGGGCCGTGACGGCCCTGCTGAGCATGGTCAAAAATCTGCCCCTGGCCTACAACCGGGATCTGCAGGAGGACCGGTTCGTTCTCTTTGATGCCGTGGAGACGACGATCGCCTCCGTTTCGATGACCACCCGCATGTGGGCCGGTCTGACCGTCAAGCGGGACCGTTACACGGAAGCGCTGAAAGGCGACTTTCTGCTGGCGACCGAGTTGGCGGATTATCTGGCGGCCAAAGGCGTGCCGTTTCGCGACGCCCACCATGTCTCGGGTAGCCTCGTGAAATGGTGCGAGGCGCGAGGCGAGAACTTCTCGGCCCTAACCTTGCCCGTGCTGCAGGAGCACCATGCTGAGTTCGGCGAGGATGCCCTGGACTGGCTGGAGCTGGAGTCGGCGGTGGAGCGGCGGACCTCGCTCGGCGGCACCGCATGGTCCGAGATCGCACGCCAGGTGGCCCTGTTGCGGACCGTCATCCAGGTCTAGAGCGCCACGTCGCGAGACGAGTGTTGCAGCATCAAGGTCTAACTTGGTTCCCCGCAAGGGGGCGCCAAGCAGAGGCGCTTGCTCCGCCGACAGTCGCTAAGACGTCGGCAGGCCCTTCAGATCCACGGTGACATCCGCCGGATTGCCCAGTCCGGACGTGCGGGCCTTGAAGGCCACGTTCAGCCGACCATTGGTGACGGACAGCACGATGCCGGACTCAATGATCTGGTGGACGGCGAAGTTCTGGGTCTGGTTGACCAGGTCACCGCTGTTCCTGGAGACGTTGATGCTCAAGGCAGCCAAGTCCGACGACTGGATGTCCAGGGTGTTTAGCGGCTTGCCGGAGACGATGGTGACGACGATCAGATAGGCACCGTCGGTGGTCACCGAACCGATTTCCCACCGGGCCGAATACTGGCTGACGTTCTGTGGCGTCTTGCTGGCGTTCAGGGTGCTGCGGACCGTCTGCACCACTTGGGCGGGCTGTCCGTTGTAGGTCAGCGTGGCGGTCAGCGGGACCGTGTTGGCACTGGTGCCGGTGCCGGGACTGGCATTCGACGGCGGTGTCGCCGACGCACCGGTCGACGTTGGCATCACGGCGCCGAGGACGGTGTTCAGGAGTCCCCCGATGTTGCCGGAGCAGCCGGAAAGCAGGGCGGCGACAGTCGCTGTCACCAATAGATGCTTGGTCACGGGAGCCTCTCGAGGGTGAGTGTGATTGACCGGTCGGTCCGGCTGATGATCCGGAGACGTGTCCGGTCCTCATCATGTTCCACCACACCCTCACAGGCAAGGCGCTTTTTGTGCGGATGCTAGCCTGTATCCCAGACTGTCAGAGCCATATGCTCCGGTCCGTCGCCCCTGGATTTGGCGGCAATGGCCATACGGCCACAGCGCTGAGCCCCACGCCACTGACGCTCTAAAGGACCGGGACACCATTCCAGCCGGCCGACCAGGGGAAGCCCACCGAGTAGTTGACCGTCCCGTAGAACTGGTTGATCCACGGCCCGGCGGCCAATGGCGGCGGGACGAAGGGATTGCCGATGTTCGGCGTGTAGATCGGCTGGACGTAGTTGGGAAACCCATAGGCATACGGGAGACCGGGCACACCATAGCCACCAAAGCCCCCATAGCCACCAAAGCCCCCATAGCCGAAGCCGCCCCCGAACGATGATACGTACAGCGGCGGCACGTAGGACTGGGTCGAAAACCCCGAGGCCGCAGGCGGTGTCGCCGGGCCCAATGCCGGACCACAGGCCGCCAGAAGCACTGTGCCGACGAGTGCTGCCACCATCATTCTGCCCATGGTCCCCTCCCAACGCGTGTCCCCTATGCCCTCCGTTCACCATAGGGAGCCAGGCCAATGCCGGCATTGTGGGAGATGGCCAGGAGACGGTGATGTTGGCTCCCATGCACCGCGTTGGGAAAACCGGATGCGCACACCCACTCGGCTGATGGTCCCTCATGCGACGAAGCCACCGCCGACCTTCCCGGTCTGCCGTCTCGTCAAGACAGTACCGGGAGGAGGCCGTGGCTCACGTTGGGGAACGGATCGCCAGGGGCTATGGGTTATTGCCTGGCAGCCCCCTAGCTGTCCGGCAGGCCGCTGACGTTCAGGGCCGTCGACAGGGTCGTCCCGAAGAAGGTCGACGTGCTCTGTAACGACACGGTGAGACGGCCCTGTTCGCGGGTCAGGGTCACGTTCTCCAGGGCCGGCCCGGTGAGGACCGCCTGGCGACTGACCTGGTTGTTGGGGCTTTGGCGGCTGACCTGGAGGACCCCGTAGCGCAGATCCACCGCCGTCAGGTCCGGCTCGGTGAACGGTCTGCCACTGTATAGCTTCAGGGTGGCAGTGTAGGATTTCCCGTCGCCGGGCTCACCCAGGTCATAGGTAGCCACGTACAACGAGACATCGCCCTGCTTGTCCGTCGCAAAGGTGGCTTTGAGGGTGGGCCGGATGGTCACCGACTGACCGTCGATGACCAGATGGGGCCTGACCTCGGGTGACTGGGCCGATGGCCCGGCGGCGTCGGCGGTCGGTGCAGGCTCCGTGCCGGCCGAGGTCAACGGTGACAGGCTCGGGGTACAGGCCGTCGCCAGCACCAGGGCGAGGCCCAGGGCAGTATGGCGCGTGATCACAGGGATCCACCTCACAGTTCGATTCCAGACCCTGTCTGGCTTTGCTCCGAGCATACGCACGACCTGCGACAGGACGCATGGTCCTGATGGCCGGGGATGGCGGTGTCAAACTGTGAGATGGTGCCTGGGAAAACCCATGCGTGCCCTGTCTACTTCTGCTGGACGATCCGGGTACCTTGCGGTTGGATCGGCCTGGCATTGTTGGCATAACGGGCCGTGAAGGCGCCGATCTGACCCTGTGACAGCTCGACCGGTGTGCGCAGCAGCATCCATTGGACTCCCTCCGAGCACGGGGGGGTCGTCAGCGAGCCCTGGTACTGGTAATTGCCGAACTGGGTGGGCAGCAGCGTCATCGGGTTCAGGCTGGGCAGGTCGGCCTTGCCGTCCGTTGCCGGGGGCAGATTGCCAACGAGGGTGTCATAGGCGGGGTTGGTGGCACCCACTTTGTAGATCACGCCCACGACGCCGAGGCGACCGGCCTCATCGCGATGGACGAAATGCATTTCCAGCGGAAAAGACTGCCCGTTGATCGTGTGTTCGCTCGGGGCATGGAAGTGGTACTGCAAAAGCGTGTAGGTCGCCGTTCCCGTGCGCAGGACGCTACCGGCCGGCACGTTGGCCTGCACGGTGTGGCCATTGTTGACGAGTTGCGAGATGCCGGGCTGGTAAGCAAAGGCCAGATCCGGCAGATCCTTGCCGACCGTCCCGGTGATGTCGATCGGGGTCTGCGCCTTGCCGGTGGCGCAGGTGGCATAGCTGGCGTCGAGGGTGCCCCAGGCTTCCGCACCGGTCGAGCCCGAGTAAGACCATTGGGCCACCCCTTTGGCACCATTCTCGGCGGACACGGCAGGGGAGCTGACGCTGCCGGCAGGCACTGCGGCCACGGGGCTGACGGGCGCAGCGGCCGGGCTGGCCACCGTGGCGGCGGGGCTGGCGGCCGGCGTGACGGCGCCCGGCACCGTTGTCGGCGTGCACGCGGCGGCCAGAAGCAGGGCTGCCAGGGGACGGGTGATACGGATAGTCAGCGAGGGTGCGTGGAAAGACATGGACGATCTCCTGGTTGCCGGGCAATTGCCCAGAGGGGCGGGGACGCAAAAAGCAACTTATCGCTCGCTTGCAGTCGTCGGCAACATACCAGGAAAAGTCGTTTTCGCCCTACCGCGCCGGACCACGGCGCAGCGGGATGGCAGGGGTGGGTTTGGGCGCTGGCCTGGCTTGGTCGGCCCTGACTGTGGCATGATGCCGCCGGTGCGGCGCTGATGGCCGTCCGGTTTTTTAGCGGCCGAGCGTTCAGTTGGACGCCTCCCGCAGGCGGAAAGGTGGCAGCGACGTGCAGGGCAAACTGGTACTGGCCAACGGTGAGTCGTTCGACGGCGAGTTGTTCGGCAACGTGCATCCGTCGTACGGCGAGGTAGTGTTCAACACCAGCATGACCGGCTACCAGGAGATCATGACCGACCCGTCGTATTGCGGGCAGATCATCGTCATGACTTACCCCCTGATGGGCAACTACGGCGTCAACCTGGAAGACGACGAGTCCCGCCGTTCCTTTGCCAGCGGCATGGTCGTTTCCGAACACTGCGACTTTCCCAGCAATTTCCGCTCCCGCAAGACGATGGGCGAGTACCTCACCGAGCAGGGCCTGTGCGGCATCTCCGGCATCGACACCCGCAAGCTCGCCCAGACGCTGCGGCAAAACGGCACCATGGCCGGGTTCATCCTGCCGATGGACCACGGCGGCATGCTCGATTTTCCGCCCCTTTCAACGGAGCAGGTGCGCACGGTCAGCACACCGGCCGCCTACATCGAAGGTGCCGACCAGACGGGCCCCCACGTGGTCCTCTATGATTTCGGCGCCAAGCGGGCCATCGCCCAGTCCCTCGTCCGGCGGGGCTGCCGGGTCACGGTCGTGCCTTACCACACGTCGGCCAGGCAGGTGGATGCCCTGAAGCCCGACGGCATCGTCTTTTCCAACGGCCCCGGCGACCCGACCTCCGTGCCCGAGGTGATCCCCCAGATCCAGGCCCTGACGGACCGCTACCCGATCCTGGGCATCTGCCTCGGCCATCAACTGCTGGCACTGTCCTTCGGCGCCAAGACGGCTCGCCTGCCCTTCGGCCACCGGGGCAGCAACCACCCGGTCAAGGACCTGCGCACGGGCAAGGTCTACATCACGGCCCAGAATCACGGCTATGTGATCACGTCGGACAGCGTCGATGCCGACGTCATGGTCGTCACCCACCAGCACGTCAACGACAAGACGATCGCCGGTTTCCGCCATGCCAGTCTGCCGATCATCTCGGTGCAGTACCACCCCGAAGCCTGCCCGGGCCCCCGCGAATCGGCGTACCTCTTCGACGAGTTCCTCAGCATGATGAAACGGTTTCCGGCCCGGCACCTCGCCCCGGCGTGATGCGTTGCGGTAAAAACGGCGTGCGTCAGCCCCCCACTTGGATTGTTTGACGGTACGATGGGTGGTAACCGGCCGATGCAGCCGGGATCGCCCCGTTTGGGCTCCAGAAAGCGAGCAGGCAGCTGATCTCCCCGACTTCCTCCACCGTCGCTGGTATCCGTAAGGTCCTCGTCATCGGCTCCGGGCCGATCATCATCGGTCAGGCGGCCGAGTTCGATTATGCCGGCACCCAGGCGTGTCAGGCCCTTCGCGAGGAGGGCATCGAAGTCGTCCTGGTCAACAGCAACCCGGCCACGATCATGACGGACCTCGAGGTGGCCCACCGGGTCTACGTCGAACCCCTCACCGTCGCCACCCTGGAGGCGATTATTGCCGTAGAACGCCATGATGGGCTCTTGCCGACCATGGGCGGCCAGACGGCGCTGAACCTGGCCATCGAATTGGCCGAAATCGGTGTCCTCGCCCAATACAACGTGACCCTGCTGGGAACCTCCCTGACGGCGATCAATACGGCCGAGGACCGGGAGCTTTTCAAGCAGCTGATGGTCAAGCTCGGTCAGCCCGTGGCCCCCTCGCTCACCTGTGGCACGCTCGACGAGGCGTTGGGCTTTGCCGCCGAGATCGGCTTCCCCCTGATCGTCCGGCCCGCCTTTACCCTGGGTGGGACCGGCAGCGGCATCTGCAACACGCTGGCAGAGCTGACGGAGACCTGCCGTCAGGGCCTGATCGCCAGTCCGACGACCCAGGTCCTGGTGGAACGGTCGATCAAGGGCTGGCAGGAGATCGAGTACGAGGTCCTGCGGGATGCCAACGACACCTGCATCACCATCTGCAACATGGAAAACCTGGACCCCGTTGGCGTGCACACGGGCGACAGCATCGTCGTCGCCCCGTCGCAAACCCTCAGCGACCGGGACTACCAGATGCTGCGCAACGCATCGCTGGAGATCGTCCGGGCCCTGCAGATCGAAGGCGGATGCAACGTCCAGTTCGCCCTCGACCCCCATTCCTTCGACTACGCCGTCATCGAGGTGAACCCCCGGGTCAGCCGCTCCAGCGCCCTGGCTTCCAAAGCCACTGGCTATCCGATCGCCCGCATGGCAGCGAAGATCGCCGTCGGCAAGGCGCTCGACGAGATTTTGAACCCGATCACGGGCGTCACCTATGCCAGCTTCGAGCCGATGCTCGACTACATCGTCGTCAAAATGCCCCGCTGGCCCTTCGACAAGTTCCCGGAGGCCGACCGGCGCCTGGGGACCCAGATGAAGGCCACCGGCGAGGTGATGGCCATTGCCCGCACCTTCGAAGCCGCCCTGCATAAGGCGATCCGCTCGCTGGAGATCGGCACCGACGGTCTCTATCTGACGCATCTGGCCAAACTGTCGATCGAGGCCTTGAGCGAACGGCTGCAGAACGCCGCCGACGACGAGCGCCTCTTTGTCATGGCGGAAGCGATCCGCCGGGGCATCGACCTGGCCGAGATCCACCGCTGGACGCTGGTCGATCTGTTCTTCCTGCACAAGCTGGAGCGGATGGTCAACTTTGAGACGGAGTGGCAGAGCTACGGCACGCCCGAAGCAGTCCCCGTGGACGTCCTGCGCAAGGCGAAGCGGTTGGGCTTTGCCGACAGCCGCCTGGCCACCCTGATCGGGGACACGGAAATGGCCGTGCGGGCAGCCCGCAAGCGCCACGACATCATCCCCGCCTACAAGATCGTCGACACCTGTGCCGGGGAGTTCCCCGCCAAGACGCCTTACTTTTACTCCACCTACACGGGCAAAGACGAGCCTCAGCTGGGCGACAAGCCCCGGGCCCTCGTCCTGGGCTCCGGGCCCATCCGCATCGGCCAGGGCATCGAGTTCGACTATTGCTCTGTCCATGCCGTGCGGGCCCTGCAGGCTGCAGGCTACGACGTGATCATGCTGAACAGCAACCCCGAGACGGTCAGCACGGACTTCGACGTGGCCGACCGGCTCTATTTTGAGCCCCTGACCCTGGAAGACACGCTGAACGTCATCGAACGGGAAAACGTCGAGGGCGTCTTTGTCCAGTTCGGCGGTCAGACGGCCATCAACCTGGCCGGCAAGCTGGCTGAGCTGGGGGTGCGCATCTTCGGGACCAGCGTCGATTCCATCGACCGGGCCGAGGACCGGCACCGGTTCCGCGTCCTGCTCGACGAGCTGGGCATTTCGCAAACCAAGGGCAGTCCCGCCGGCAGCCTGGACGAGGCGCTGGCCGTGGCCGCCACGCTCGGGTATCCCCTGATGCTGCGGCCCTCCTACGTCATCGGCGGCCGGGCGATGCAGGTGGCGACGAACGAAGGGGACCTGCGCCGCTATCTGGTGGAGGCGGTGTCCGCCACGCCCGAGACCCCCATCCTGCTCGACCAGTACAAGCCGGGCAAAGAAGTCGAAGTCGACGCCATCTGTGATGGTGAGACCGTGCTCATTCCCGGCATTTTTGAACACATCGAACGGGCCGGCGTGCATTCGGGCGACAGCATGGCGGTCTACCCGCCCCAATCGCTGACCCAGGCCGAAGTCGACGGGCTGGTCCGGGATACGGTGCGGATTGCCCGGGCCCTGGGCATCATCGGCCTCGTCAACCTGCAGTTCGTCATCGCCGACGGCGAGACCTTTGTCCTGGAGGTGAATCCCCGGGCCTCGCGGACCATCCCCATCCTCAGCAAGGTCACCGGCATCCCCATGGTGGCCCTGGCGACCCGGGTGCAGATCGGTGAAACCCTGAAGGCCATGGGTTATGAGCACGGCCTGTTCCCGGACCGGCCGCTGGTGGCCGTCAAGGCGCCGAGCTTTTCCTTTGCCAAAATGGGTGGCGTCGACATCTTCCTCGGTCCCGAGATGAAGTCCACGGGCGAGATCCTGGGGATTGCCCGGGACTTCGGCGGGGCCTTGGCCAAGGTGTTCCAGCAAAAGAGTCTGACCGAGCCGACGGTGCCCGGCCTGCTCTGCGCCATCGCCGACCGGGACAAGGCGGCGGCCGTGCCCCTGGTCCGCAAATTCCAGCAGTTGGGCTGGTCGATCTTCGCCACACCGGGTACGGCGACGGTCCTGTCGATGGCAGGCCTGACGGATGTCAACGTCGTCGGCTGGGACCACGACCTCCTCAGCGAGTTGCTCCGCAGCGGCAGGATCGCCGCGGTGCTGAATCTGCCGACCCTGGGCCGCAAGCCCGAGCGTGGTGGCTTCCAGCTGCGGCGGATGGCCGTGGACTACGGCGTCACCTGCATCACGGCCCTCGAAACGGCCGCAGCCCTGCATGTCAGCCTGCAGCACCGGGATATGACGCCGATCGCCATCAACCAGTATTTCACTGAGCGGGCGGTGGAAACCGTCGTTCCCTGAGGCGGGTTTCGGGCGGCGCCCGGCACTGCGCATCCACGCTGTCTTGGTCGTTGTGCTTGATCGCAATTAAGCCGATCATAGTGGATGGACAACTGGACGGGGTGTGATCACCCCCGAGTCCCACGGAGGTGAGCCTTGCAGGGCGTCGATCACGGAAGGCCGGGTGGCGAAGACGCCTGGCGGCGCGACCTGACGGCCTTGTCCGCATGGCTCGCCAGTGGCCGGGCCGCGGGTGGCGAGCCGCCGCCGTTCACCGCTGAGATCCCTGAAATGCGCCAACTGGCCGACCAGATCCGGGACCTGCTCGGCGCTTATGGCGAGGCGGCCTCCGAACAGGCCGTGCTGCAGGACATCATCGCCAATCTGCCCCACCGGATTTTCTGGAAAGACCGGCAGGGCCGGTTTCTGGGCGGCAATGCCAATTTTCTGCGGGACCTTGGCATTCAGTCACCCGCTGAGTTCATCGGCAAGACTGACTACGACATGCCTTACCCCCGGGATCAGGCCGACTGGTTCCGCCGCATCGACGAAGATGTGATGCAGTCTGGCGAAGCCCGGCTCGACGTCGAAGAGGTCATGGACCGGCCGGATGGCGCCTATGTCCTGTCCACCAGCAAGGTGCCCCGGTGTGGCCCCAATGGCGAGGTGGTCGGCACGCTGGGGATCTACGTCGACATCACCGGGCGCAAGCGGGCCGAAGAGGAAATCCGCCGCCTCTACGAGCGGCTCCAGGAGCTGGATCAGCTGAAGAGTCAGTTCTTTGCCAACGTCAGCCACGAGTTGCGGACACCCCTCACCCTGATCCTCGGCCAGACCGATCGTCTGATGCGTGAAGGCGGTCTCACCGGCCGCCCCCAGCGGGACCTCCTCTCCGTCATCGACAACGCCAAACTGCTCCTCAAACACGTCAACGACCTGCTGGACATTGCCAAACTGGACGCTGGCAAGATGGTGGCCCAGTATGCGGCGGTGGACGTGGCCCGGCTCGTCCGGCTGGGTGCCTCCCTCTTCGACGTGGCGGCCTCGGATCGCCACATGACCTTCACTGTCGCTGTCCCGGCCGAGCTGGAGGCCGAGGTCGATGCCGAAAAAGTGCAGCGGATCCTGATCAACCTGCTGGCCAATGCGTTCAAGTTCAGTCCGGCAGGCGGCAGGGTCCACTGTCAGCTGACCGCCGGGGACGGCCATATCCGCCTCGTCGTGGCCGATAGCGGACCAGGGGTGCCGGCGGCGATGCGCGCCGCGATCTTCGAACGCTTCGTCCAGGCGGAGGGAGCGGTGACCCGGCGGTTCGGCGGCACCGGACTCGGTCTGGCCATTGCCCGGGAATTTGCGGAGCTGCATGGCGGCCGGATCTCGGTGGGCGATGCGCCGCAAGGTGGCGCCCTGTTCGTCGTCGAGCTGCCCCAACGGGCCCCGGCCGGGACGGACCTGCAACCAGCGGCGGTGGACCTGCTCACGGATGACACGGCCGTGCAACAGACGCTGCGGGAGCTGCGCACGACGATCGGTACGGTCAGGGACGAGCAGCCGTCCGGGAGACCACTGGTCCTGGTCGTCGAAGACAACCCGGAAATGAACCGCTTTGTCGCCGAGATCCTCAGCGACGGGTACCGGATCGCCACGGCCTTCGATGGGGTCGAGGGGTTGGCGATGGCCACGGCCCTGCGGCCCGACCTGATCGTCAGCGACGTGATGATGCCCCGCATGGCCGGTGATCAGCTGGTGGCCGCCTTACGGGCGGACCCGACCCTGGATGGCACGCCCGTGATGCTGCTGACGGCCAAAGCGGATGACAAGATGCGGGTGGCCCTGCTGCGGTCCGGGGCCCAGGACTACGTGATGAAACCCTTTGTGGCCGAAGAGCTGCTGGCCCGGGTCGGCAATCTGGTCACGGCGAAACGGGCCCGGGACGTGCTGCAGCTGGAGTTGGAGAGCCAGACGGGAGATCTGGAGGTCCTGGCCACCGAGGTCAGCCGTCGCAAGCGCGAGTTGCAGACGGCGTTGGAGTCGGTGCAGGTGGCCCGTGAGCAGGCGGAGTTGGCCAGCCAGATGAAGACGGACTTTCTGCGTCTGGTGTCCCATGAGTTGCGGACGCCGCTGACGATCCTGCAACTGCACCTCCAGCGGTTGAGCCGGCGTGGGGAAACAGGTGTGGGGCCGGAGCTGGCCAGTGTGATGCGCAAGATGACAGCCGCCGCCCAACGCCTCTTTGAAATGGTCAATTCGCTCCTGCAGTACGTCCGCATTGAAAGTGGCCAACTGCGCACAGCCAATGCCCCCATCGACCTGACGGCCATGGTGGCGGACGTGCTGGCGGAGTGGCAGGAGACGGCG
>JACMPN010000484.1 GCA_014377495.1 Candidatus Sericytochromatia bacterium | reverse complement strand
TTCAAGGTCGTCGCCGAAGCCGACATCCCCAAAATCAAGAAACCCGAGCCTGGCACCGTACCGGATCCCAAGGCTGTGCCCCCGCAGGTGACCCGCATGGGCTGGGAGTGGCCGGCCAGCAGCCCGCTGATCACCCAGATCGCCACGTCGGGCCAGGGAGTCCTCCTGCCGGATGCCAGCCAATTCCCGGATGACGCCCTCAAGGCCGCCATCCTCAAATACGCCCTGAAGTCCCAGTACTTCCTGCCGGTGATGGTGAGCGGTCAGGTCCAGGCGCTCCTCGAAGTGCAGACGACACTCCAGCCCAAGGTGATCATCCCCGTCGAGATGACGTTCACCCAAAAGCTGACCGGCGGCCTCGGCCGGGCCATCGAAAATGCTCCGCCCGCCCTACCCGATGAGCTCAAAGGGGTCGTCAAAAAGCTTCAGAAGGCTAACAATCCCCATCACATCGATTTTTTCAACAAGACATTCGACCTGGTCTTCACGCTGATCCTCGGCGAGTTGGAAGACGAGGATCATCACGAGATCGAAGAGATGATGGCCCGGGACGAGCAGCCTCCCCTCAAGCTCTGGCTGAGGCTGGCCCTGATGACCCAGATGGAAGCGGACCGGGCCCTGATCTGTCGCCAGGCCATGAACGAGCTCTACACCCAGCACCGCGAACAATGCATCACCCTGGAGATCAAGGTAGCACCCGGCTTCCGGGACCTGTTGAAGTACATGGCCAAATGGCCCGCATCGTTGCCGGACGGCCTGATTCCAAAAGAACAGCTGGAAATTCTCAACGCCGATGTGGACAGGGCCGTAAAAGGTGAGTTGTTCCACGAAAAGAAGGAAACGGGCGACGCCAAAAAGGAACAGATTTACCTGATCAACGACATCGAGCAAGCCTCGATGATGCCGAATTTTGTCTCGATTCCCGCCGCCTTCGACCTGCGGGCCCAGATCAAGGCCCATTTGGTCGAAGTGCCGGAGGAAGTCGATTCAGCCGCCCTCCTGGATGTGCTGAGTCAGCAGGCGATGCGCGAAATTTCCAAAAACGCCGCCCGGGAAATGTCCGAAAAAGTCCTTTACGATCAGGAAGGGTTTTTGGAGCATCCCCCGGACCAGCAAATCGAACGAATCGAGTCGTTGGCCAAGTTCCTCCATTACCGATTCATGGGCAACCTGATCCCCGTTTTGCGCGGCCAGGCCAGTGATTGGGCGAAGGGCATCGTGAAAGCGCTCAAGGAACGGGCCAAAGAAGCATCTAAACAGCGGACGATCCTCGTCGGCAAGTTGTTATCCAACCAAGATGAGGAAGAGTAAGCTCCCCGCATGCTATACCACCAAATGATCGACATCGGGGCCTATATCCTGTTTTTGGATGGGCTGCCGATCGAGCCGCGCGTCGCCCGGATCGTCCTCACCGGCACGGAAGACAAGCTCAGTTCCATCGGGTTCGACATTCATTTCCGTTTGCGGGACCTGTTGCACCACATGGGCAATATCCTGCAGCGTTCGACGACAATCTCCGACGAAATGGTCGACTGGTTCCTGGACCAGGTGCCGATCCACCGCACGGTCGCGACAAGTTTCAACCTCAACAAACAGGTCTTCAAGCAGCTGGAAGAAGCCTATTACCAATGCGCGACGATCGACCAGTTCCTCAAACTGAAACTAGACATCGACGACATCGTCCCCCCGCTGCTGAATCTTGATCTCTATGAGATGGTCGGTCTCGAACTGGTGCCCGACGAAGAGGACGGCGTTGCCGTGCAACAAGCCCAGTTCAGCGGTTCGGACAATGCCGTCGACGAGTCGTTTATCGCTTACCTGGGCGTCATCTCCAAGCTCTTCTTCGTCCAGGTCGGTTCCGCCATCAAAGCAGCCATTTACGACATGTTCTCAGTCCGCCGTTAATGCACCGGTGCGGCACAGCACAAAGCCCCTGACCACTACCAGTGGCGCTTTGATTCCGAAACCTCAAGCCAGGTGTAGGAGCTGCCGGGTCTGCTGGACAGTGGCCAACGGCCGGTCCAATTCATGGGCAATGCGGGCCATACGGGCGACCAGCGGCGCCGAACCCTGGCTGAGCTCACCCTTGCGGAAGTAGATGTTGTCTTCGAGCCCGACACGCACATGGCCGCCCAAGGCGATCCCATGGGCACCCAGGGTCAGTTGGGCGGCACCGACACCGGCAACAGTCCAGGTGCATCCGTCAGGCAGGCTCTCGACTAAAAAAAGCAGATTACGCAACGAAGCGGCCATGCCACCGGGCACGCCGAGGACGAAGTCGACATGGGCGGGCAGGGTGATCAGGCCCTTCTTGATGAAGCGTTTCAGCGTGTCCAGCATGCCGGCATCGAAAATCTCGATCTCCGGCTTGAAGCCCCGTACCAAAAAGGTCTTAGCGAAGGTTTCCATCAGGGGCACCGCGTTGTAGAACACGTCTCGGCCGAAGTTCATCGTACCCAGGGAAAAGGTGACGAAGTCGGGACCCGGATCGACCTGCAGTACCGGCGCCAGGCGCTCTTCGGCCGTCGCCGTCACCGCCCCGCCCGTCGAAAACTGGACCAGGGCGTCGCACCGCTCGCGGATGAGGCGCAACGTGCGGTCGAAGATGGCCGGATCCTGACTGGGCACGCCCGCCGCATCCCGCACATGCAGATGGATGACCTGCGCCCCAGCCGCGGCGCATGCCGTCGCTTCGGTGGCTAACTCCTCAGGGGTCAGCGGCAGGTGGGGCGTGTCGTCACGAGTCAACTCACCGCCACAGATGGCGGCGGTGATGACCAGGGGCGAACTCATGACGGGTTTGCCGGTGGCGCTTTCTTCTGGAGCTTCTTGAACATGTCGGCCATGGCGCCCAAGTCACCCTTGGGCGACAGGGCCCGTTTGTTTTCAGCGACGATCTGGGCATAAATCTCTTGCCGGTGGACGGTGATTTCCCGGGGCGCCTTAATACCGAGCTTGACGACGCCTTCGCGGACGTCCAGGACGATGACCTCGACGTCGTCGCCGATCATCACCGACTCATTGAGCTTACGGCTGAGGACTAGCATCATTTGCCCCCTTTGGCGGCGGCTTCGGCCTTTTGGGCAGCAGCAAACACCCGATAACGCACCGGCCAGTCGGAACCGTGCAGGACGATCTGCTTGCCCTTGTTGGTCGTGCGATTGATGACCAGCGGCCCCAACAGGTTGGCAGTCATGTCCTGCGGGTTTTCGGGCACGGTGAGGACGACCATGACCATCACGTCATCCGGATCGGTGATCCCCAACTCCTTCACGTCATCGTCGCCCAAGTCGAAGGCAAACGCCTCGACCAGCAGGGCCGGATCCATGACGATCAATGAGAGGTCACTCGACTCCAGGGACTGCAGCGTGTAAAACGGCGTCCCCTCCTCGAAAGGCTGGAACTTGAACTTGGTGTAGGACTCCAAGCCCAAGAGCCCTGTTGTCAGGGTGATTTGCGCGTTTTCCATGACTTGCCTCAGCTCCGTGGGAAGGGTCGACGCCGCACCGGCGTCACCACCAGTGTAGGGGATTTTCGTGCCGTCGGAAACGCTCAGCGCCTGATCAACGGCCACAGCCCGGGCCATTTAGACCGGACCCGCCTGGGGCAACGGCACCGCCACAGGCACTGCCTGATCGGCCGTATCGAGGAAATGGGCCGTGACCGCTGCCACCTGGGTCTCGATCTGGGCATCGATCTCGCCCTGACGGCTCTCGACGATGCAGCCACCGGCCGTGACCCGTTCGTCGGCGAAAAACTCCAGCTCACGGGCCCCTTTGGTCAGGTCGGACCAGGCATCGTTCAGGGCCGCCAACTCCGTAGGGTGCACCCGCACCCGGGCGATGGCCCGGCCACCGAGGCGCAGCAGCGCTTCACGGACGGCCTCGATCACAGGCCCGTGATCGCCGGCGACTTCGCGATGGATGACTTTTTTGGCAATCGCCAGGACCAGACGCACAACCTCTGGCTCCACTTCGCTGAGGGCCATGGCCTTGGCCGCCTGGGCCCCGTCCAGCATTGCGGCCGCCTGCTGCAACTGAGTACCCAGGTCCTGTCGGGCTGCAGCCATGGACACCTTATAGCCCTCGGCATAGGCGGCCTG
>JACMPN010000483.1 GCA_014377495.1 Candidatus Sericytochromatia bacterium | reverse complement strand
TGTGCCTGCCGGGGGGGGGGGGGGGGGGGCGCCGCGCGGGGGGGCCCGGCGGGCTGTGCCGCCTGCCCCCACCCCGGCGGCCCTATCCGTCGCCCGGGGCGAGCGGGTCTTCAAGACCCAGTGTCTGCGCTGCCACCCCAGTGGCGAGGCGGGGGCGGCCACTAACGGACATGATGAGGCGTTGCCGGCCTTCCTGATCCGGTTGCAGGTGCGCCGGGGCCTGGGCAAGATGCCGGCCTTTCCCCCGCAGGCACTCGCCGAGGCCGATCTGGACGACCTTGTCGCCCATCTCATGGCCTTACGGCAGCTGCAAGCGCCCCAGTAAGCGGGGCCGTCACGTTCCGGTTATCTTGGTAGCTGAGCCCCTCCGCAGTCCGAAACGATCCCCACCCATGATCATCAACTGGCAGGTCGCCCGGACCAAGAACATCACGCCACTGATCGTCGACATCGTCATGCTGGTCGTGGCGTTGCTCAACCTGCTGTTTTTGAGCTTCGACTACACCTACTTCGGCCTGCGGGACTACTACATCCGCTATACGCCGGGCATCGTCCGCACCTACGACCAGATCAAGGGCATCGAGCCGCACCGCTTCACGACGGCCTACCTCGCCCAGGCGGAAGGGGTCTTCCGCCGGTATGCGGCATTTACGGTGCCCGAGCGCCAGGAGCGGTCCAGAGCCCTGACGGCGCTGTCGCTGCAGATGATCGAGGAGGATCCCTTTCAGCGGGCGAACAAGAGCGGCGACCTGGAGCTGATCAAGGAGCGTGTCCGTCATTTTACGGGCACGGCCAGCTCATCAAAGCAGGCGTTTACGACGTTCTGGCAGCTGACCCCGGCCAACGTCACCAGTCGGGCCCAGTTCTTCCAGACGGACATCGCCCCGGTGATCCAGACCAACTATTGGCGGCGCTACGACCGCAGCGGCCGATTCGAAGACCATTTTTTCACGATCGACCTGATGTTCGTCGCCATCTTCCTGGCCGAATTCGCCGTCATGTGGATCCGGGCCATCCGCCGGCACGGCTCCGACGAGCGGGTACTCTTTCCGTTGGTCCGCTGGTACGACCTGCTCGGCTGTATCCCCGTCCAGGGCTTCCGAGCCCTCCGCCTGATCCGGGTCTGGGTCATCTACCGGCGGCTCGTGGCCAGCGGCCTGCTGACCATCGATGACGGGCCGATCCCCCGGATGATCCGGCGCTACAAGGCGATCATCAGTGAGGAACTGTCGGATCAGGTGGCCCTGCGGATCCTCTCCGACGTGCAGGACAAGGTCCGGCTCGGCGGCGGGCTGACCGTCATCGAGCAGACGCTGCTGCCCCACAAGGGCGACATCCAGCGGGCGACGGTCGCCGCCCTGCGCAAGCTGGAAATCCGCCTCGTCACCGAGCGCCGGGACGAGTGGGTGCGGTTCCTGACGGACATCGCCGAAACGACGGTCCATCAGGCCCCCGAGTATGCCAAAGCCATCCGGACGCCGATCCTGGGCGGCCAGGTGGTGCGGCTGTTCGGGCGGGCGTCGCTGGAAGCGATGATCGGCAGCGGCCTGGACCGATTTGCCGATGCCTTGAACGGCACCCTGCACACCGAAGACGGCATCGCCTTCGTCAAGGCGATGGTCAGCGACCTCCTCGAAGAGGTCGTCGAGCTGTCCCGTGAACCGCTCGTGCAGGCCCTGCTGACGAGTATCGCCGTGCAACTGATCGATGAGCTGAAGCAGGACAGCCGCAAGGTGAAGCGCTGGCGCAGCGGCATGACCCAACCGTTGCCGGAACCGCCGACTTAAGCTGCCCAATGGTGCCTCAGGCTGATCGGGCCGCACAGCCACCCAACCGTGCGGCCTTGAGCACTTCGTCATGAATGCCGTTCACCATCCGCCATCCAACGCAACAAGGTTTCGTCGCTTGGAAACAGGACGTTTCAAGCCCATCCACGCTGCCTGACCCGCCCCAGTAGCGCCATCCAGCGTCACAGGCGACCTGAAATACTGCAGCGGCAGCCTTTCTTGACCACAGAGCCCCCGTCCCTTATGGGAACGGGGGCTCTGGAATGGGGTGGGCGTGTGGCCGGTGCGATTACCAGGTGGAAGCAGCGGCAGTGGCGGCCACCCGGGCCGGGGTCTCCACGGCCGGGTTCAGGGTCAGCCTGCCGTCGGCGGACCGCGTGCCGGTGATCTTGGTGACGTCACCCGCCTTGTTGGTGACGGTGCCGATGATGGTTTCGCTGCCGTCAGCCTTGACGACGTTGGTCCACTCCTGGGTTTCGGTCTTGCCGTCCTTGTTGGTCACGGTCCGCTTGGAGTAGACCTCGATGGTGCCGTCATCGTCGACCAGCTTGCGGGAGCGGATCGTCTCAAAGGCCCGGTTGCCCGACATCGTGCCCGTTTCGGTCAGGGTCTTCGACTGCTCGATGTTCTCGGCGTCCAGGATCTGGACGACCGTCACGTGGGACGTTTTTTCGTGGGTCGTGTCCCAGGTGGAGGTCACTTCACGGCCACCGGCGGTGAGGTTGTTGACCGTCACCCTGACGTCGGTGTTCTTCTTCTTCATGGCGAGGATTTTGTCCTGATACTTGGTCAGGTCTTCCTCCTGGCTCTTCTTCAGCTGCTTCTTCGCTTCGGACTTCAGCTTGCGGGCGGTGTTCCAGTTGTTGAACTTGTGCTTCAGGTCCGAAAACCAGCCCTTGGTCGCAAAGCCCGTCGTCCTGATGACGCTCAGCTCAGCCGTCCGCAGCTCGTCGTCGAGGTCGGCGAGGATCGACATGTCCGCCTTGAGCGTCACCGAGGTTGCCAGCGCCTTTTCGGGCGTGGTCACCAGGGCCTTGCCGGGCGTGGTCAGGAGGGTTTCGCCAAAAGCGGCCGGCACGATGTTGTTCGTGGCTGTGGCAGCCGGCATCGCCGGGACCAGGGGCAGGGTGGTCGCCGGAGAGGCGCAACCCGCCGCAAAACTGACCAGGAGACTGCCGACCATCAAACGACGCAACATCATTGCCACCCTCTCATCTGCTCTACCGTTACCCCCTTCCTATCGGGGCACAGGTCCGAAGACTGAGTAAAGCGACGGTTAAGCTTGCGGAAACGTCTGCGGTAACGGGGATAAGGCGCGACTGCCGGGCGCCCCGACAACGTCACCACGTCAGCCGCCCTTCGCCATCAGCCAGGACTCTAGTTTCGGCAGCCAGGGCAGGAGCTGCAACCCTCGGCGGCTGTCCCGCAGCGACCGGTGGGGATCGGCCAACCAGGTCGTCGGCGCTTTGGCCCCCAACCGCCGCAACACCGCTCCCACCGGATGGCGCAGCTGCCGCTGTATGGCGATCAGTCCGGCGAGGAACTCGGCCCCGGCGGCGATCAGGGGTCCGGCGCCATAGCGGGGCTGCCCCAGTCCGAAGACATAGAGGTGCTTGCGATCTGGCGGCAGCACGCCCCCGATCAGCTGCGGCATCCCGTCCACCCAAGTCACGACGCCCTCGGCCAGGAACGGGAAACTGACGTTGTAGCCCGTGGCGGCGACGATCAGGTCGATCTCGGCCGTCTGACCGTCGACAAAGGTCACCGTGCGGCCGTCGTAGGCCTGGATGTCCGGATGGGGCGAGAGTGTGCCTTGCCGCAGGTAGTACAGCAGTTCCGTGTTGATCGTCGGGTGGTGCTCGAACGGGGCATGGTCCGGATGCGGCAGACCATAATCCTCGTAGCGGCCGACGACCAGGCGGATCATCAGCCGCAGGACCGGGCGCTGCAGCCACAACGGCAGCCAGGCGGGCATAAACTCCACGGTGGGGATGCCGGCCATCGTCTTGGGCAGGAACCAGTACCCGCGCCGCAGGGAGATGTGGGCGCTGGCCCCGCTTCGCGCCGCTTCGGCGGCAATGTCGCAGGCTGAGTTGCCGCCGCCGATGACGAGCACCCGCCGGCCCCGCAACTGTTCCGTGCGTTTGTACTGCTTGGCGTGGATCAGCTCGCCGGTGAACGTGCCGGGGTAATGGGGCATCCGCATGTCCCAGTGGTGCCCGTTGCAGACGACGACGCCGCCATAGATCCGGGTTGCCCCCATCGCATCGGTCACCGCCCAGCGATCGTCCGCTTCCGGCGAGACGGCGACGATGCGGGTGTCGAAGCGGATATGCCGCCGCAACTTCCGGTCCTCGGCAAAGCGCCGCAGATAGGTCAACATCTGCCCGGCACTGGGAAAGTCCGGCCAGTCCGCCGGCATCGGAAAGTCGGGAAACGCCGTCGTCCGGCGGGAAGAGATGATGTGCACCGTCTCGTACACGCCGTGGTACCAGTTGCCGCCCAGGTCGTCAGCGGCCTCGACGATGTCGAAGGGGATGCCGTGTCGCTGCAGGGCCGCCGCCACCCCCAGCCCGCAGAATCCGGCCCCGATGATCAGGTGTTTGTCCGTCGTGTCCATTACCGGTCCCTGTCGCTGTCTGGCCCCGCCGCCAGCTCCCGTAAGTATGTGCCGGCCAAATGGCGGTCGTCACGCTGGTCCGGGTGGCAGTCCCGGACCCCGATGACAACTACGTCCCGGAGGATAGGCGCTCGCCAGTCCGCCGTCCAGAAGCCGCCGAGGCTGCCTGCGGCCATGGCCAGACCCGCCAGCAGCTCGATCAGGATGCCGTTGGACCGCGCTTGGTAAAGGCCCCAAACGGGACTCTCACAGCCGCCGAGGCCCCTCCTTAAACTGACGTTATCCTGAATTTTAGGAATTTCCTTCCCTTGTCTTAATCTCTCTGCGATAATCAAGCCAACGACCGGGGTTGCAGACATGTGGCGTCCCGGCGGATCATCGACGCTGATGAGGGTGACCCGGGATGACGACAATCGGAGCGACCAGCGGGCAATCCAGCCAGGCCCCCCTCACCGGCGAGCGCCAGCCGAATGCTTACCGGAGCACGATGTCACGGTGGCCCCTCGTCCTGGCCGCCGCCCTGCTGACGGCCTGCCAGGTGGCCGGTCCGGCCCTGACGCACAGTCCGGCCCGCCCCGCCGTCCAGACCCAGGCTGCCAAGCGGGCAGTCGTCCCTGCCGGGTACTATGCGTCCGTCGAGTCGCTGACCGGCGACCGCCTCCTCAAGGGTCTGGCGACGATCATCGGCAAGCACAAGGACCTGGGATACGACAAGGCCCGGGACGTGATGTTCGCCGACCTCGACGACACGACTGGCAAGGACCAGGTCCAGTCCGTGTACACGGGGGCCTGGGCCACAGGCGTCACCAGCAGTTTGACCGCCTACAACAAGGGCTTCAACACCGAGCACACCTGGCCCCAGAGCAAAGGTGCGGAAGGGGTGGCCAAGGCAGATCTGCACCACCTTTACTCGGTCGATGCCAAGTCCAACGGCATCCGCAGCAATAACCCCTTCGGCAACGTGGTCACGGTCCTCATGCTGTTGCCCGACGTCACCCACAGCGGGCAGGCCAGCAAGCTGGGCAAAGACGCCAACGGGACCCAGGTCTTCGAGACGCCCGACTGGCACCGGGGCGACGTCGCCCGCTCGCTAATGTACTTCTTTGTCCGCTACGCCACGGCACCTAAAGAAGAGCGGGGCGGTGGCCCGCTGACGCTGGTCAATTTCGAAGTCGAGCGCCGCATCCTCAAAGCGTGGCACGACCAGGATCCGGTCGATGCCAACGAGCGGCAGCGCAACGATGCGATCTACGGCCTGCAGGGTAACCGCAACCCGTTCGTCGACCATCCGGAGTATGTCGACCGGGTGGGCAGTCCGTTCCTGCCTCACTGATCGTTTTACCCGTTTTTAAACTTGTCTGAGGTACTCACCCCCACCACACTGGGGGTGACGGCGTGATGAATGAGGGCCTTGCCGGCCCGAAGTGGATGTGAGAGATGCGTAACGTCTGGCTGGGTTTGGGACTGATGCTCGCCTTGAGCAGTTGTGCGGCGGTGGCGGCGTCGCCTTTGGCAGCGCCGGTGCCGCCTGTTTCGGCAGCGGCGAAAGCGACACCGGTGTCGTGGGCCGGGGTGACTTTCACAGAAGCCATCGCCACCTGTTCGGAAATCTTCCAGGACCGTCGTCCCGTCGGTTTCCACCTGATGGGCAAAGCGACGAACGGCCAGATGCTCACCGTCTCCTACGAGGGCATGGAGCCGGTCAGCCCGGGCACCGGCGACGTCGACGTGCTGGACGACACGATGATCGCCCGGCTCAATCCGGTGCGGGGCCACTACGAGATCCAGGAGACCGGTGCGGCCAAAGCCCCGGTCACCGTGATCCTGACGGCTGCCGAACGGGCCCAGTTGCAGGCAGCGATCAACCGGTCTCTTTCTGCCAACCCCGAGGGCCGAAATTACAACGGCCAGTCCCGGAAGGTCGTGTTGGCCTTCGCCAAACGGATCGTCGACACCCCGCGGGCCGGCGGCTAAGAGCGTCGCTGCCGGTGGGACTGAGCTTGCCTGGCGCAGCACCTCACGGTGTTTCGGCCGGGCGACCGAGCACCGACCGCGAGGGGCGCCAAACCGCCGCCAGGCCGTCCCGCCTCAGACCACGGCGGCGATGGTGAGGGCGGCCAGCGCCGTCCCCACTTCCAGGAGTTGGGCCTGCAGGACCGGCAGCAGGGCGTTGGCCTGATCGGCATCACCGGCCCGGGCGGCCTCCTCCAGGTCACGGGCGACGGCCGTGGCGGTCGTGGCGGCGACGTTCAGCAAGGTCCCTTTCACTTTGTGGACGGCCCGGCCCAGCAGTGGCAAGTCGGCGGCGGCAGCATGCCGGGACAACTCGGCACACCAGCCGGGCACCGCCTCGAGATAGGCCGTGACGATGTCGGCCAGCAATTCCTCATCGTCATCGACCAGGTCCCGCAGCCTTTCCCGGTCGATCACCGGCACGGCGGCCGTGCCGACCGCCCGTGGGACCCGGGCCCACCGTTCCAACATCATGTGCAGTCCCTCCCGCTGGATCGGCTTGCTGAGATAGTCGTTCATGCCGGCAGCCAGGCATTTGGCCCGGTCACCCGGCAGGGCATAGGCGGTGATCGCCACAATCGGGACGCGCCCCCCCGCCGCCAGGGCCCGGATCGCCCGCGTCGTCTGGTAGCCGTCGAGCTCCGGCATCTGGCAGTCCATGAAGATCAGGTCATACCTGGCGACCGGGACCCGATCGATCGCCTCCTGGCCAGTCATCACCATGTCGACCATGCAGCCCAGCCGTTCCAGCATGCGGCAGGCCACCTTCAGGTTGACGGCATTATCGTCGACGACCAGGACCCGGTAAGGGTGACGGAGGGGCGGCGGCGCCCCGGCGGCCATCCGGACGGGGGTCGCCAGGGTCGCCGGGGCCGCCGGCGTCAGGCCGAGCATGGTCAGTAGGTGTTGCCGCAGCAGCGCCGGCCGGATCGGAAAGGCGACACTGCCTGCAAAGGCCCGGGCATCGGCCTGCCGGGCGTGGCGCCGCCGCAGGGGCACCAGCAACAGTGGCAGACTGACGGACAGGTCCGCCACCATCGCCAGCCGGGCCAGGACCTCGCCCCCATACCGCTCGTAAAACGCCCAATCCACGAGGATGATGCCGGGGGTGCCCCCCCTCGCCAGACGGTCGAGGGCCTCGTCCAGCGTTGCGGCGGCGTGATGGGCCAGGCCCCAGAGCTGGAAATAACCGGCAAAGGACTCGACCCGCCAGGGGTTGGCGGAGAGCATCAACACCGTATGACCGGCCAGGACCGGCGGTTGGGCCCGCACTTCGGCCGGACTGCCGGCCGTGACCAGGGTCAGGGTGAAGACGAAGATGGACCCGATCCCTTCCTGACTGGTCATGGCCAGCTCGCCCCCCATCAGCTCGACGAGCTCCTGGGAAATGGCCAGGCCCAGGCCCGTGCCGCCGAACCGCCGGGTCGTGGAGGAATCGGCCTGGGTGAACTTCTGGAACAGGAGGCCCTGTTTATGGGGCGGAATGCCGATACCCGTGTCCCGCACGGCAAAAGTCACCCGGCATATCCCCCCATCCAGCCACGCCCCCCGCACGTCGAGCATGACGCTGCCCGCATCGGTGAATTTGATGGCGTTGCTGAGCAGGTTGAGCAGCACCTGCTTGATGCGACTGCTGTCGGCGATCAGCCGGGACGGCAGGCCGGGATCCAGGTGCAGGACGACGTCCAGGCCTTTTTCGTCGGCCCGCATGGCCATCATCTCGGCCACGTCGGCGACCAGGGCCTCGACGTCGAAGGGCTCGGCATGGACGGTCAGCTTGCCGACCTCCAACTTTGAGTAGTCCAGGATGTCGTTGAGGATCGTCGAGAGGGTGGCCGCCGAGCCTTCCAGGGTTTCGGCATAGTCCCGCTGTTCTGCGGACAGGGGCGTGTCCAGCAACAGGCCGGCCAGGCCGAGCACCGCATGCAGCGGCGTGCGGATCTCGTGGCTCATGATCGCCAGAAACTCGGCCTTGGCCCGGGTCGCCGCCTCGGCGACCTCCTTTTCGCGGAGCAGGGCGGCCTCGGTCTGTTTGCGGGCGGTGATGTCCTTGGAAAAGGCCCAGACCCCCCGCACGCCGGACCCGCTGCGGATCGGGTTGAAGGTCAGCTCGAGGGTGATCGTCAGGCCACCATAGACCATCGCCTGTTCGAACAGGACGTTTTCGCCCGCCAGGGCCCGCTCGTAGCCGGCCCGATAGACCGGCCCCACGGCGGAATCGTCGAGGACGACGT
>JACMPN010000482.1 GCA_014377495.1 Candidatus Sericytochromatia bacterium | reverse complement strand
CAGGGCTCCGGTGACGGCGACATAGGTGTGTACCTCCGTGATTGTCCGCACTGTAGCGTGACAGTGGGGATCTGCCCAAGGACCGCCGAGCGCCGGTCGGGGCTGCGCACCCTGTGTCACTGCTTTCATCGGCGCCTAACGATCTGCCCGGGCCGACAGGAAACGGTCCAGGGAAAGTGCCCCGCTACCGTTGATGATCAGCGTGATTGCCAGGCCGATCGCCAGGATAAAGTATTCGATGCCTTCACCCTTCTGGTTGCCCATCCAGTTCATGAAAAACCCGTTGGACAGGTGGGCCGTCAACGCCGCAACGGCCATGGTTACCATGATCCCGAACGCGGCGACTCGGCCGAGCAGGCCGGTGATCAGCCCCAAAGCGCCGAGGAATTCGGCAGCGATGGCCAGGGCGGCGAAGGCGGCCGGGATGTGCCTCTGCTGGGTGAAGAAATTCATCGTGCCGGCAAACCCGTAGCCACCGAACCAACCGAGGGCCTTTTGGGCCCCGTGGGGGAAGATCGCCACGCCCAGGGCGATGCGGGCGACCAGCGATCCGTAGTCGTTGTTTGTCTGGAAAAGCGATTGCGACAGGCCGTGGCGGGTCGGAGCCGCGGCAGGGAGGATTAGGCCGGACACTGTCTGTTTGGGGCTCGACATGGTGGTTGCTCCTCAATCGGCAGAGACCACTGCCGGCGTATCAGAATCCTCGACCGTCCCACCAACCCGGTCCCGGCATCGGCGACCCGGCGAGCCCGTTGGCGATTGATTGGGTCTTGTAAGTCTTAAATGGATAATAGGGCTAACAAGACCTTTCGTCAAGGCCCGATGCACGATTGTGCTCCGTCAGGCACCTGGCAGGCGGAAAGCGATGACTCCGGCGCCACTGCGCACCGTCTCGCCGCTGCGCACCGTCTCGCCAAAGCGGTATGCTGCGCGCTGAAATGGCTGGGTGCAGCCGCCGGGGGCCGGATGGTTCCCGGGACGGCAACCGGTGTTGGCAATGCCGACCCCGTGACCGCACCGGATCTACTGAATCCAGGACCAACCGGCCAAATCGGTCCGTCTGAGCCGATCCTTTGCCGGTAAAGGAGCTTGACATGGCAACGACCACCACTCGACTGGAGAAAAAGAACATTGGCTCGGCAGCCTCTTTTTGAACCCAAGTGACGAGGTGACCCCACTGTTTCTGAACAATCGACCGATCCGGCTCCTCTGTGGCCTGCTTTTCTTGGGCATGGTCAGCGGTTTGCAACCCGGAGTTCCACAGGGGCTGGCCCTGTCCACCTTGAGCGACTTGCCACCGGCCGGCAGTACCGGCGGGGCAGGAGCGCCTTCCCCTCAGCGCCTTGTCGGTTTTTATGCGTCGTGGAGCGCCTATGGCCCGCTCCAGGTGAGTGCCGTCCAGGCAGAACGCTTGACCCACGTGGCGTATGCCTTCGCCTCGATCGGCGCCCACGATGAACCCGTGCTGACGGACGCTGACGTGGATCGCCCGAACATCGCCCAATTGGCAGCCCTCAAACGGAAGTACCCCCACCTGACGGTCATGCTGGCGGTTGGGGGTGCAGGTGCAGGCTCCCGGCGGTTTTCCGAGATGGCCCGGACGGCAGCCGGTCGGCAACGTTTTGCCGCCGCCTGCGCCCGTTTCCTTTACCAGACCTATCCGGCTTCTTTCGACGGTTTGACTCTCGATTGGGAGTACCCCCAAGGAGACGGCGATGCGGTGCCTGGACGGTCTGACGACCGCCAACACTTCACGGCGCTGCTCGCCGACGTACGCGCCAGGCTGGACCGTGACGGCCGGCGCTCTGGCAAGCGGGCGCCGTTGGCGGCTGCGCTGCCTGCCGGCATGCAGCAACTCAAGCGCTACGAGTTGGCCCGGATCGGGCCCTATCTCGACTATATCGATTTGATGACCTTCGACTATGCCTCCGGCAGTGCCAAAACCGGCCACAATGCACCGCTGTATGCGTCCGGGCCGCAGTCGGAAAGTACGGATCGATCCGTACAGGCGCTCACCCGTGCCGGGATTCCGGCGGCCAAGATCAACATCGCTTTCCCTTTTTTCGGACACGCGTGGCAGGGCGTTCGGTTAGGCACCGCCTTGGGCCTCGGCCAGACTGGCCGCACGGACCACGGTGAGTTTACCTATGGCACCATAACCAAGCGTTACCTTCCCGGGCCCTTTCAGCGCCATTGGGATCCGGTTGGCAGGGTGCCTTTCCTGGTCGGTTCCGACAGCCGGGCCACCGCTGGCCGCAAATGGATCAGCTATGACGACGCCCAATCTTTGGCTCAGAAAGGCGCGTACATCCGCCAGCACGGGCTGGGAGGTGCCTTTATCTGGCACCTGGGTGCCGACGACCCGGGCGGCACTCTTTTGAAGGCTGCTTGGGCAAATATCCGACCCTAGGTTCGGTGCTGATGCGGACACCCCTTGGCGGTCGACTCCGGGGACCTTGTGCCAAATCGAGTGGGGATTTGACCACAGTGGCCAGTGTCGGGCGCCATGCCCCCCTTTAGCGTGCTCGGGGCTGAGCCCGACCGGCGTGCGCTCGAGCAGGCGCCGGATGGCTGTCCCATCAGGTGGTAGCGGGGTGCATACCCTGTGCCCGGCCAACCCGAAGGAGGCGCCGTCGATGGCCCGAACCCTGATCACGCTCGTTGTCGGGACTGGCATGCTGCTTGGCTGTGGCCGGATGGATGAGGCGGTGAAACGCCAGGACTCCGGGGGCCTCCTGCCGCAAATGAGTGGTACGTCTGTGTTGACGTTACAAACTGGGACGGACCCGCATCGTGAGCCGACGATGGTCCTGATCCCGGTATCGTCGGTGCCCCTGATCCGTCCATCGGTCTCCGCTCAGGCGGTACCACTGGGGATCCCGGACATGACGGACATGCGCTTTTACCTTTACGCCGGTAGCCATGTGGCCCTCATGATGCAGGATGGCCAACTCTGGCGGGGACGTGTGTACCGGCTGGGTCACGATCTGGCCTTCACGGTCGAACTGGCTGGAGGCGCCCGGTTACAGGGTCTGATCCACCTGATGGCTGGGCGGAGTCAGGCGACCTTCCTTGTCACCCTGGAAGCGACGGACGCCATGGGGAACCCGTTTGCCGGCAATGGCGAATTCCGGGCCTTTACCCGGGCGACCCGGCGTTCCCACGTGCCGACCTGAAGGTTGGGTTTTTGCACGTCCAGCTAATCGGCACGTCCGTAGTACCGCTCATCGCCGTCGTCTTCGCCACTGCCGCCATTGTCGGTCAGGGTGTGAAAGATGGCCTCGGCCTTGGGCGTCATTCCGGTATGGGGACTGGCGTGACCAGGTCATTGATCCAGGTGAGTTTGACGGCGGTGAGGCTGTCGCCACGCACCAATGCCACGCCCTCCATCTGACCCGCGGCACTCATCGTCAGGGTGTATTGGCCGCCAAGTCGGAAAATGACGTTGATCCGCTGCTGCCCCAGGTAGCTTGTGGTGGCGATGTAGTCCTTGTTGTAGGGCTGATTGGCGGCCTGTGCGTCGGTCAACAGGGTGCCGTTCACCCCGATCAGGCCGTTTGGCTGAAAGACCAGGACCACGGTGAACGGTGCGAATTTGTCGGCGGCGGATTTTGCATTGACCTGCCAAGTGCCGGATCTGGGCTGGAATGGGAGGGCGGCAAGTGGTGTGGCTTGCGGTTGACCACCGGTTTGGCTGTTGGCGGCCGGGGTCGGTCCCCCGGGATTGGCGGCATGGCTGACCTTGGCGGTGCATCCGAAAGCGAGCATCAGCGAGATGCCCAATGCCCCGAGGGCGATGGCTGTGGCTGTGCGCATGGTGCTCTCCCAATCTCGATACCGGTCGGGGGGATCCGCCTGGATCCCTGTCATCAGTGACGTTGACTGACCGTTCAGTCGCTGCCGACTCACGGCTGAGTCTATCTTGCCAGGCACGTGCCCGGATGTGTCCATGTCCGATGGCCCCGACGATCGCCTGACCGCACGGTGCGCGGCTGGCCGGGTTGCCGTGACGGATCCGGATCGACGTCCGGGATTGGTGGGTCTGCCCTTACTGTGTCTGCCATGACCGTGTGACCCTGACCAGATACGTCAGGAACGATCTCACGCAGGGCGACCACTGGTTGTTTGAGGGCGTTACTCAGGGAGGATGCTTCCATGGCAGAAGTTCCCGGATCATCGGTGGCATCGTTTGCCAAGTCGCCGGCCACCAACCGCTTCAGCATGCTGCAACGGCGTCATCTCCTGCTCAAACTGTTAACGATCACGTTGATCAGCAGTTGTCTGCCGATCCCGGCGGGCACCACGGTCGAGCCGCCCACCCCGGGCCCCCCCGCCGATCCCGCCGTCCCGGCGTCGTCGCCCGACGGGCCGTGGAGCCGCTATGCCGCTCCGGCGTCCGGCATGTATATCGGCTGGTTCGGCAAACCGAACAGCGTCAACGGGGGTGGTTTTGCCGAGATCTTTTCCGGCGGGAGCAACAGCGACACCAACACCGCCAACCGCCCCGCCATGATCAATGCGACGCTGGATTGGGTGCATGCCCGTTTCGGACGGCAAATGGGCCTCATTCACATGTACGAGGATGCCGGTGACCGGGCGGATTTTCCGTTGACCGTTGCCAGCGAGTTGGCCAGGCGGCGTCAGTTGCTGATGGTGTCGTTGAGCTTTGGCAAGACGACGGCGGCCGAGCTAGCCGACGGTGCCGGTGACCTTCAATGGCGCAACTGGGCCCGTGGTGCCAAAGCGTGGGGCAGGCCCGTGATCCTGCGTTGGGGTTGGGAAGCGCCCGTGCAGCCGTGGGCGCGGGATGCCGCCGCCTACAAGGCCGCCTGGCAGCGGATGTGGCGGATCATCAAAACGGATGTCGGTGCCGGCAATGTGCAACTGGCGTTCACGCCCGTGTATTTCGCCACCGGCTGGGGCACTTACCAGGACTACTTTCCGGGAGACGCCTACGTCGACTGGGTCGGCGTCGATGACTTTCAACCACCCGGCAAGGGATTCGAGGATTCATTTGAGCCGGCCTATGACTGGTTTGCCCACCATGCTCCGGGCAAGCCGTTCATGGTGGCCGAGTGGGGCATGAAGTACGCCACGGACAACGGCGTCACGACCTACGAAATGCCCGACCCGGACTGGTATGCCCGCACGCTGGATGCTGCCAGGACACATGGGAACATCAAGGCCTACGTCCTGTACGACAACGACCAGGAAATTAGGAGTGCCCTGAGCCCGACCTGGGCCGGGATGGCGACACTCAAACGGAAATTGCTGGACGTTTTCTATTTGCCCCAGCCAACCGAACGCTTGTAATTGGCGGTTGGCCCTTTATTTACCCCCATCCCCCTGACTACGGGCTAGTCGGCGTCGGACAGCGTCCTGCGGCAATTTCGGTTGCGGTTCCGTTGTGTACGGTTATTTCGGCCCCACGCGAGTTTGGGTCGCCGCCCAACGCTCAGGTCCAGGCGAATGGTGGAGAAACGGACGTGGTTCAGGCTGTCCCGCCGGAAACCCCGCACCACGGACAAAGCGACGGACTCTAAGCAATAGGACGCATTCGGCCACAGGTGCGGTGGCCGAATGCGTTTAGCGGCTGGCTTGCTGTTGCTTGAGCTGGCGGAGCAATGCCGCCTGGGACGCCCGTAGCGAGGCATCCTGGGATTGCGGCGGGAGCATGTCGACGACTGGATCCGGGCTGGAGGGTACTGCCATGGCAATGTCCGGCATCAGGCCGATACGGTGGATGCCCGTCCCATTGGGGGTGAGGTACATGCGGGTCGTGATGGCGATCCCGCTCCCGTCCGCCAGCCCCTGTACCACCTGGATGCAGCCTTTACCGTAGCTGCGCTGACCGACGAGCAACGCCTGGCGCCGGTCCCGCAAGGAACCGGCAAGGATCTCGGCGGCACTGGCGGAACGCCTGTCGATCAGCACGGCCAGCGGCAGCGACGGGTCGATCAGAGCCTCGCCATGCACCGGCAGGGGCTCACGCTGACCGTCCCGGTCCACGACCTGAGCAGCGACACTGTCGCCGAGGAACATCGAGGCGATGGCGCAGGCGGCACCGACGTCACCGCCGGGATTGTGTCGCAAATCAAGAACTAGCGCCTGCATGCCCTGGGATTTCAGGGTCACCAGCGCTTGGCGCATGGCGGGCACGGCCTCAGTGTTCTTGAAAGTTGTCAGCCGGACATACCCTGTCCGTTGCGCCAACATGTTGTGGGTGACCGGTTGCAGGACGATCGTCTGTCGAACCACTGCGACCTGCCGGACGGCCTGTCGCTGCCGCTGTAGCCGCAGAGTCACTTTGGTGCCCGCCTTGCCCCGCAGCCGTTGGGAGGCCCCCTGCACCGTCATGCCCAGGACGGCTTTGCCATCGATGGACAACAGCCGATCGCCGACCTTGATCCCCTGCCGGCTGGCAGGGGCCGGGTTCTGGACCCTGACCACGGTCATCGTTTGGCCTTGCAGTCCGACTTGCAGGCCGATGCCGTTGAACTGGCCGGTCCGGTCTTCCTGCAGGTGACGGTATGCCTCGGTGTCGAGATATCGGGAGTAGTGATCGCTCAAGTCGGCCACCATGCCTCGGATGGCCCCTTCAGTGAGGGCCACACTGCCTGTGGCATCAGTGCCGGCGACGGAGGCATAGGCCTCGTCGAATGCAGCGAAGTCGCCAGTGGCGTGCTGCGTAAATCGCTGGCCGTCACCGGCCCTGCCAGCAGAGTGGAAGAGGCCCTGGATGGCGGCACGCTCCATGCGCTCATCATTGACGGGTTCCACGAAGTCGACTCGGATCAGGTGGGCCACTTGGCGGACTTTGGCCCAGTCGACTGGCGAGGCCGTGGCTGGTATGCCCAGGCAGGCAGCGGCAAGAACTGCAATTAGTCCTCGCCGTGCGGCGGTAACGAGTTGATGGACCATGTGAATCCATTATCCACGCCCGTCAAGCCCTGAGTACGCTGGCGTCCTGAATCGCCCTGCAAGCCATCCGGCTTACGACCCCTCGTCCATCGCCTGTTCAGCGGCGCTATATGACAGGTCTGCAGTCTGGGTGGTGATCTGCGTCAGGACCCGCGGGAGGCTGGCGGCGGCATGGGGGATCAACGAGGACATCCCTGAGCGCAGGTTTTGCAGGACCCGCACGGCCAGTTGGTCGACTGTCATGTCCTGGGCCTTGGCATCCGGCCGGGTGATTGTGACAAGAAGTTCACCCTTGTAGAGGATGCAGGGTTCGCCGGTGTGCCGCACCAGGACCAAGTCCTGTTCGACGTCGAAATCCTCGATGCCCCGGGGAGTTGGGGCGAAAGCATCACGTTTTTCGATGCGGAGGAACCGGATCAGCCGCCGTTGGACTTCAGCCATCCGGTCGGTGGCCGTAAAACCACCGATCGGGACAAGAGTCATCACGGGGGTTCCGGCCATCACCATAGTCGTGCGATCAACGGCCGGGACCTGCAGGAACGGCGCACCGAGTTCGTTGTTGTTGTCGGGTGCGGCGATGGCCGGCAAAGCGCCCAGCATGGCCGAACAAGAAACCGACATCAGCATCGTCTTCCACATGGTCTACTCCTCGTGCCGAGATTCCCGCCGATACCTGCTGAAAGTCCATCAATGACGTCATATCCCAAAATTAATAATTTTTACAAGAAATTAGCCATAACTACTCACCAAACTCTCATTTTTGATAGATTTGTAATTAAAAATTGTGGAATTCAGGCCGGAATTTCCTGCTGCGTCCGATGTGGTACGTGCTCCCGACAAGTAATCTCAGGAACCCTCATCCATGGCCTCATCCGCAGCACTGGAAGTCCGGTCATCGGTCCGGATGGCGATCTGTTCGAGGGCTGTGGCGAGGTTCGTGTGCGTTGCAGAAGTCACATGAGACATGCCGAGCCGCAGCCTTTGCAGCACGTTGATCGCCAATTGCTCTGTCGTAAGATTCTGGGCATTGACATCTGCAGCCGTGAGCGTGATCAGGGGCTCGCCCTTAAAGGTGATCACCGGCTCGGCCGTCCACCATTTGATATCCAGGTCCTGCTCGACGTTGAAGTCTTCGACGCCACGGGGAACGGCGGCGAAGGCATTGGGTTTTTCGACCTGCAGGTAACGGATCAAGCGACGTTGCACTTCGGCGATGCGGTCATTTGCCGAATAGGCGCCGACCGGGACGAGGGTGACGATCGGCGTGCCGGCAATGGTCATCGTCGCCGAGGCGCTCCGTTCGGCATGCACGTATGGCGCCCCACCTTCACCATTGGTCGACGGGGTCTCTGCGGCGAGAGCCGGCAGCGCACCTAACGTCGTCATCAGAAAGATCGGAGTCATCAATTGCTGCCACATGGTGGACCTCCGCGTCGACAAGGATCGTGAACATTTCGTTACACTGGCGCCTCTTTCTTCATATAGT
>JACMPN010000481.1 GCA_014377495.1 Candidatus Sericytochromatia bacterium | reverse complement strand
GCCAGCCTTGCGATAGGCCTCGGCATGGCTCGCCACATAGGCTTTGACGACCCGTTCAGCTTCACGGACGGACAAGGGCGCCACCTGGCTCCAGGTCGCTCGGATCAACTGGGGAATCTTGTCGGGGAAATCCGTCGCCTTGGCGTAGGTGATCAGTTTCGTGGCACTCATCCCGGGCCGCATCAATGGTTCCAGGTTGTGTTTGCCCGCCTGAGCCAGTTTGAGCAGGTAGGTCAGATAAGACCGTCCAAACGTGTTCTTCTTGTCCAGATAGGCCGTCCAACTGCGGAAACCCAGGGCTTCGTAACCCCGCCCAACGTGCATGCTGTGGAGGTTTTCAGCCAGGGTGAGGTAATGTTGGACCAAGGCATCGTTGGCCGTCTTGATCTGATTGTCGATCGCCTCGTCCAAGGCCCGGGACTCTTGGGGCGAGATCGAGATGGGGGGGGCGTCGCGCATGACCGTGGGCTTAATGACTGTTCCTGCTGCGTGTTTTGCCATGGGTGCCTCCGATGCTGAATGTGAACCATCCTGGAAAACCGACAGGTCCCGATCCGGACTGCCACCTCTCCAGCGAACGTCACTCCGCTCACTGATCATATAGCGTTCACTAAGTAATGTGTATCCGCAAAAGACCTGGATGGAGCCAAACGCCTGGGGTAATGTCCGACTGGATCCGCGAGGCGGCCTTTCAGGTCAATTCGATCGGCGGCTCGATCAGGACCGGAGCGACTGTGTCGCCGTCCGGCGCAAACCATGGCTGGGGCCGGACATGGGGCTGGAAGCGCCAATGGCGGCAGGCCCGGGGCACGCCAATAGTGTAGGCGATCAAATGGCCCTCCTTGCGGACGTGCAGGCGCACGAAATTTTTGAAGTCCGGGATGCGCAGGGCTGCCGAGGCTTCGTCGGTATGGTCACGCAGCCAGAGATTCGTCATGGTCAGATAGAGTCCGAAGGCCAGGCCACCGACCAGTCCGGCGGCAAAGACCATCTCACAAGACAAGCACCCCGGCGAAGAGGATGGCCTGGGACACAGCGGTCAGGTCGTGGCTGCTCGGCGGTGTCAGTGGCAATCGCAGAACCTGCAGGTCGAAGATGTGGATGTCCTGGGGCAGGTTATGGGTTTCGTGCAGGAACGCCCCGCCACCTCCGGCTGTGATTTTGGACCGGGTACCGTCGGGGGCGACATAACGGCTGTAATGATGCAGATCACCAGTTAACGTCAGGGACAGCTTGGCACCCTGCCGGCCGATGATCTCATGCTCCAGACAGTCGAGGATGCGGTAGTCGCTCGTCTTCTTAATGTACGGGTGGACCCAGCTGGGTTCCGGGGTGCACAGGATGACCCGATCACCGGCCTGCAGATGGTCGGCGGCCACGGCCTGAAAGTACTCTAGCTGGGGTCGGTCCATGTCCTCGTTCAGTTGGATGTCGATCCCCCACAACCACCAGCCATGGGGCAGTTTGAGTGTGAAATAGCTGTGGGCCTGTCGGGTCTGGCGTCCACCGACTCAGCGCTGCTGACAGAAGAGGCGCAAAAGGAGACCAGGCCGTCATACCAATCGTGGTTGCCCGGCACGGCAAACAACGCCGAATCGCCCTCAGGGCCGGGGCCGGGAAAGGCCGACCGGTAAGGGCCGACCGACCCGAAGAGGTTCTCCGGGTCGTACCAGGAGGTCATGGGCAGCCGCGGCGTGAAGTCGAGCTGATCCTCCTGCGTGGAAGAGCCCCCGGCTTCAGATGAGTCTGGACCGGAACCCTGCCCTTGCCCAATTGCCATCGTAGAGGTCCCCTCACGTCAGACGGTAGGCGCGCCTGTGTTCGAGCGCATGGGTTCCCCTGGCCAATTTGGCCGGCCGGATCGATCGGCCCGGGGTATCGCCTCGGCCAATCTCCCGGTCACTCGACAGAGCGGGGAAGAAGGGACCAAGCATGGTAATCCATCAGGCATCCGGGAGTCGGGGGAGGCGCACACGATGACGACTGATCAGGCAGAGAGCTTTGGTAGCCGTTCGACTCTGGAGGTCGACGGCAAACACTATGTGATTTTCCGGCTCGACGCCCTGCAGCGGGCCGGTTACGACATCGACCGCCTGCCCTATTCCTTGAAAATCCTCCTGGAAAACCTCCTGCGCCATGAAGACGGCGTCACCGTCACCCGGGCCGACATTGCCGCCTTGGCCGGTTGGGATCCCGAGCACCCACCGGATCGGGAGATCGCATTTACCCCGGCCCGCACCCTGTTACAGGACTTCACGGGCGTGCCGGCCATCGTGGACTTGGCGGCGATGCGGGACGCCATGGCGGAGCTTGGCGGTGACCCCACCCGGATCAATCCCCTGACCCCGGTGGAACTGGTCATCGACCACTCCATCCAAGTCGATGTGTTCGGGACTCCCGAAGCCTACGAACGCAACGTGGATCTGGACTATCAGCGCAATGCCGAGCGGTATGCCTTTCTCCGCTGGGGCCAGGGCGCCTTCGACAACTTCCGGGTGGTGCCGCCCAATGGCGGGATCGTCCACCAGATCAACCTGGAGTATCTGGCCCGGGTCGTCTTTGCCACGGACGAGACCCCCGATGCCGGTCAAGACGGTGTCCCGCTCGCCTATCCGGACACCTGTGTGGGCACCGATTCCCACACGCCGATGGTCAATGGCCTCGGCGTGCTTGCCTGGGGTGTCGGCGGCATTGAGGCCGAAGCGGCGATGCTGGGGCAGCCCATCTCGATGCTGATCCCCGAGGTCATCGGAGTCCGCCTGGAAGGGTCGCTCCCCGAAGGGACCACCGCGACGGACCTGGTCCTGACGATCACCGAGCGCCTCCGCCAAAAAGGGGTCGTCGGCAAATTCGTCGAATTCTACGGACCGGGCCTGGCCACCCTGGCCTTGGCGGACCGGGCCACGATCGGCAACATGTCTCCGGAATACGGGGCGACCTGTGCCATTTTTCCGCCGGATGAGCTGACTCTGCAGTATCTCCGCTTCACCGGCCGTTCCGAAGCCCGCATCGCCCTGGTCGAGACCTACATGAAAACCCAGGGCCTCTTTCACCACACCGATTCGCCGGATCCCGTCTATTCGGACACGCTCAGCCTGGACTTGGGCACGATCGAGCCCAGTGTCGCCGGGCCACGCCGGCCGCAGGACCGCATTCCCCTGTCGGGCATCAAAGAAGCCTTCCAGGCAGCCTTGCCGAGCCTCCTGCCCACGGCCCATGCGCCTGCCCATTCCCAGAAAGGTGCTGCCAACGCCGTCAGCGGGGCCGGGGCTGGCAAAGTGGGAGTCTGGGGCGAGGCAACCAACGGCTGTGACGATGATCAGCCGGTCACTGAAGCGGCCGGCGGCGACATCGGCCATGGCTCTGTGGTGATCGCCGCGATCACGAGTTGCACGAACACGTCCAATCCCTCGGTGATGCTGGCCGCCGGCCTGCTGGCCAAAAAAGCGGTGGAGCGCGGCCTGGCGCGGAAGCCTTGGGTGAAAACCTCGCTGGCACCCGGCTCCAAGGTCGTCACCGAGTACTATCACAAAGCGGGCCTGACCCCGTATCTGGAACAACTGGGCTTCTATCTGGCGGGCTACGGCTGCACGACCTGTATCGGCAATTCCGGACCGTTGCCGCCGGTCATCGGCGAAGCCATCGAGACCCGGGGCCTGGTCGCCTGTTCCGTGCTGTCCGGCAACCGCAACTTTGAAGGGCGGATCAACTCCGACGTCCGGGCCAATTTTTTGATGTCACCGCCCTTGGTCGTGGCCTTCGCCCTCGCCGGGCGGGTCGACTGGGATCCGATCCATGAGCCGATCGACACCGGGACCGACGGCGCACCCGTCTTTTTGCGGGACATCTGGCCCACCCAGGGAGAGATCACCGAGACGCTGATGGCGGCCGTCGAATCGGACATGTTCCGCAAGACCTATGCCGACATCTTCACGGGCGACGAGCGGTGGCTTACCATGGCCACCCCCACCGGCAGCCGCTTTGACTGGGCCCCTGACTCGACGTATGTCCGGCAGCCCACTTACTTCGAAGGCATGGCCAAAGAAGTACCGAAGACGACGACCGACATCCAGGGAGCCAGGGCGCTCGCCTGGCTGGGCGACAGCGTCACGACGGACCACATCTCGCCGGCGGGCAGCATCAAACTGGATTCGCCGGCCGGGCAATACCTCACGGCACACGGCGTGCAGCCGGGTGCGTTCAACTCCTACGGCTCCCGGCGGGGCAATCACGAAGTCATGGTGCGGGGAACCTTCGCCAACGGGCGGATCCGCAACAGGCTCGCCCCGGGCACCGAAGGGGGCGTCACCACATACTTCCCTGATAACACCGTGCTCCCCATCTACGACGCCGCCATGCGCTACAAAGCGGACGGCACGCCGTTGATGATCCTGGCCGGCAAGGAATACGGTTCCGGCTCGTCCCGTGACTGGGCCGCCAAGGGCCCGGCCCTGCAGGGTGTCCGGTTCGTCATCGCCGAGAGCTATGAGCGCATCCACCGCTCGAACCTGGTCGGCATGGGCATCCTGCCGTTGCAGTACCTCCCGGGTGAAGACGCAGGAACCTGGGGCCTCACCGGACATGAAACCTTTGACGTGATCGGGGTCAAAGACGCCATCGACGCCCGTTTTGCCCATGGTCGCGAGGTGTCCGTGCGGACCATGGCGCCGGACAGTACCGCTCAGGTGCATCGGGCCCTGATCCGCATCGACACCCCCCAAGAGGTGCTCTATTACCTCAATGGCGGCATCCTCCCGTTCGTACTCCGGCAATTGCTGTCTGGCAAACAGAAGCCGGAAGCGGGGGCACCGGCCATGCCGGCAGTGACCATGACCCGCCCCGTTGAAACCCGCCCTCAGGAAGCGGTGACGGAAGCCTCGATCGAGTCGTTTCCGGCCAGCGACCCACCGGCATACTGAACGTCAGTGGCCGACCCACGGTCCGGCCGCGACCGCATCGTCGTATCACCGGATCAGGAAACGTCATGGATCCATTGCGTTATTTGTTCGTCAACGACCGCCCTGTCGAACTGATCCCCGGACCGGACGGCCTCATCGACTGTCAGGTCTACGACCCGGAGACAGGGACGTTCCGGCAGGACCCGTCGTACATCGACCGTTGCGTGATCGGCTCCGCCTCGGACACCGTGGTCAATATCAACAGCACGCACGGGTGCCGCCATGCCGTCGTGAACTGCCGGCAGGCCCTGGATCGCCCGCCATGCCCAATTGGCTGACCGCTGTCGGGTCACTTATCGAGGCCCTGGCCCCACTGGACATGATCGACTGGCATGCTTTTGGCCGGGAGACCGCTGGTGTGGCCCTTTGGGACGATCCGTGCCACGCCAGGGGCACCCCGATCGCCATGAACTGCAACCAATCGTCCTATCTGAAAGCCTTTGCCACCGTGCACTGGGCAGAGGGCTCGATGCATCTGTCTGTGAATGACAACAAAACGGGAGCCGGTGACGACCTCCAATACCTGATCATCCCCCCGAACTGGCTGACGGCGATGAAAAAAATCCCTGGCCCGAACCTGTGGGCTGGCCTGCTTTGTAGCTACTGCCTGTAGCGAATAACCTTTTCCTCACTCGATCCGGCGATATCCTGGTGCCTATAAACATTGCCAACAGGGTCTTACATAATCTTTGTAACGAGATATATACTCGTTGAGCGACCTGGCGCTGTCGGGCACCGCTCAAACAAAGACCAAGATCTGGAAGGAACTGATATGTCATACCGTTACCTCGTCATCACACTGCTCCTGGCCGGCTGCAACGCCCCGATGACCACACCGTTTCCCGCCACCCCGCTCACGTTCCGGACGGACGCCGTAACCTCGTCACCTGCCCGGGCGATGTCCTATGCCATCCTGGCGGAAGGGGCCGCTACCGAGCAGCCAGAGGTCACGATCAGCCAGTACCGCAGCCCGGAAGAGTTGCGTGCCGTCTGGCAGTCCCTCCCGTTCTATGCCGTCAAGGAAATCCTGCCGACGCACCAGCTCCAGCGCCTCGATTTTGCCAAAGAGTCGGTCTATCTGATCGGGATCCCCTATGCCTACATGACGGATGACCCGAAGATCATTTTTATCGCAGAGGGCAATGACGAGATCGTCGTCAACTACCGGACCGTCCAGCGGGGCGCCGTCAGCCTGCCGGCGACCAAGACTCATTTTCTGGCGATTGCCCTCAAGGCTTCTGACAAGCAAGTCCGGCTGAATTGGGTCACGGCTGAGTAAGCCGATTGGCCGACGGTTCTGCATCCGGCAACAACGATTGACGCCCCCCGTTTCTCTGTGAGAACGGGGGGCGTCAATCGTTGTTTGGCGAAAGTGCCGTTAGACTCGGGCAGCGACGGTCAGGTAACGGGCGCCTTCATCACCGGCAACGCAGCTATGTCCCTGGCCGGGGCGGACCAGATGGGCGTCGCCAGCCAGCAGTGTCTCGGTGTGAAACGCGCCATCCACACTGACGGTGGCGACTTTGAGCGAGCCTGCCAACAGGTAATAGATTTCCTCGGACGTCTTATGGACGTGGTAGCCGACGGACGCGCCGGGCTCCAACGTGGCATCCATGACCAGTTCGAGGTTCGATTTCAACAGACCTTCCGACAAACCGGCTTCTTCGGAGAAAATCCAGGTCGTGAAGTCCCGACCCTGCCCCTGCCAGGCACCAGCGACGTTCGGGTTCGGATGGGCGGGATGGTAGACCACCCGGGCCATCTGAGCAGACCGTTTGTTGACCGCCCAATCGAGTTGTCCGTCGTAAATCTTGGCACCGGTCACGTGGAACTCGGCACCGGCCACATAGGCCGTGGTGTCCAACTGCTCCAGGAGCGTCGTCTGCGCCAGATCGAGGATCGGGGCGATGGGCTGAGACATCGGCATCTCGGCGACCGTCTCGACAGGGGCGGCGGCAACGACGGACTGGTCGTCAGTGCCATGTTCCAGATCGAAGCCATGCTCACGGGCCAGATCGATCAGGGCGCTCAAGCCTTTACTGGGACCACCGGGAAGCGCATCCAACCAGGACCAGCGATCGTCGTCGAGGGTGACCTGGTGGCGTTTCATCGCGGGCTTGGCTTTGGCAGCGGCGCTACTGACGGGGCGTTCTTTAATTTGCATGGTGGCTCCTGATCCAGATACCGATAGCCTGAGACGCGGCATCGCGTGGGGGGTCGCAGGCGTCGTTGTCTGGTGGCCGACCGAGCACGAAGAGTATCAGATTTCCGCTCGGCATCAAGCGCTTGTCCGCGGCCATTGATCCGTTTGGGCTGCGGACTGCCAGGCGTCTCCTGCTTTTGAGCCCACATGATCCTGATGCGGAGGTCGCATCATGTCGCCAGAAGGCAACATGGACAGATCCAAACAAAGCACCGGCGGACCTGTTGGTCTGCCGGTGTTTAGGAGGAAAGCTTCGCTCCAGCGATCGGAGAGTGCCGCTCCGAGGATGGCGCCGCCCAGGAAGATCAGGGGGATCGTGGCGTCAAAATTGTTGCTCTGGTTGCGGTACGGTTGGGTTTGGTGGCGATAATCCGGCTGATACTGATCATTGCGCTGGTAGGGTTGGTTCTGGTAACGATCATTGCTGTTGTTACGTTGTTCGTTCGAAATAACTTGACCGTTACGGCAGGTTTCCGGTATTCCCCGGTTATTGTGCTCGATGACGAGATTTCCTTTATTCGACCAGCAGCGCGTGTCGTTGCGATCGAAAAAGACGTTGCGATAACCACATTCCCGGTTGGCGAGGTTGATCAAGCCCTGGTGACTGGTGCGGATGGGATCTGGCACGAATTAACCTCCCAAAATGTGGTTTTTTCTCTGGCACAAATTGGTTATGGTCATCCGACATGATTTGTCTGTTCCTTAGCAGGTTAAAATGCGGCCATGACTAGGTAAGTAGATTGTTCACCGAATTCAGGAGGCCGCCCGTGGGCCTACCGGACGGGTGCCCGACCGGAATCCACGAAGGACTCGCCCGCTTCCGGGACGAATTCCCATTCATAGCCTTCCTTGGCGAGGGTCAGTTTGAGGACCCCGAAGGTTTTGGCGTTGCGCACGGCCGTCATGCTCTTGGCGGGCTTGATGAAGGCATAGTGGCTTCTACCGCCGGTGCCGACGACGAAGGACTGGATGCCGTTCGTGTCGTTGCGCTGGCCCAGACCATCGATGGGATAGAAACGCTCATAGTGATGGTCGTGGCCCCACAGAGCGATGTCCACACCTTTCGCATCAAGCAGGCGCCAGATGGCGTCGGTATCCACATTGTCGCCGTGCACCCCACTGCTGAAGCGGGGGTGATGCCACATCGAGACGACGTTCTGCTGCTTATGAGCATCCAGATCCTGCTCCAGCCAACGGTACTGCTCCGACGTGGGGCCCAGGTTCTTCGAGGCGTCATCACCGGTCGTGGCCGAGTTGATCACGACGACATGCCAGTCGGGGCTGACGTCGTAGGCGTAATATCCCTTCGTCCGATCACCGGCCGCGGCGCCAAAGTAGTTGTAATAGCCGGCAGCGCCGGGTGTCCGGTATTCGTGGTTGCCGACGGCAGGCCGTGTCCGAGCCTTGTGACGGCCCCAGGTCGGTTCGTAGAACTTGGCAAACTCAGCGGGCGAGCCGGTCTGGTACGCGTTGTCGCCCAAGGCGAAGACGGTACCGGGGATCGTGTCGAGCAGTTTGGCAGTCGCTTCGGCGCCGGTGCTCTCGAAAGCGATGTCACCCGCCCCGACCATCACCGTGGTCGCCCCCAGGAACGCTTTCGGGAGATTGGCATGGGCGCCGATCGGGGCCTGACTACCGGGATCCCACTTCGTGTTACCCCAATCGGCAGCGCAGGACGTCCCAAAAGCCGTCGCCAGGAGGGCGGGAACCAGTAACTTTGCGACGTTCTTCATCGTTGAAGCCCTCTATAACTCAGCACGTTGATGCGAACCTTAATCTTATCATAATCATTCACAAGCGGTCGCCAAGCGGGCCGATCCGGCGCGACCGGCCT
>JACMPN010000480.1 GCA_014377495.1 Candidatus Sericytochromatia bacterium | reverse complement strand
CTGTCAGGCCCGCTTGACCGGTTTGGTCATCGTCGACGTGAGGGAGCGCCTCGGCACCGATGGCTTGCTGTGCGGGGCGGGTCACATCCCCTTTTCCCAGTTCCGGGCCCGGCTGGCCGAATTGCCGGCCGACCAGGACGTGCTGCTTGTCTGCTGGAGCGGCACCACCAGCGCCCAGGCCGTGCGCCTGGCGCGGGCCGGCGGACACGGGCGGGCCTTCAGCCTCTGCGGCGGGTTGCGCGGGTGGCACGTCGGGGCGCCGGCACCGCTTTCCGAAGCACCGGTCTGACGCCGGCGGGGTCTGCGGCACGGCGGCGACCGGGCCGAGTGGCCGACGTGCCCGCCGCCGTGGCACTCTGACGGTGTGGCATGAAGGCGGACCTGGGAGGTGGAGCATGACCCGCAAGCTGCGGTCCTGGCTGCTGGCCGGATGTCTGGCCGTCACGGGTGCGGTGCCGGCCGCCGCAGCCAGGGATCCGGTGACGATCCGGGTGTCAGCGGCGGCCTCCCTGGCGGATGCCTTTCAACGGCTCGGGAGGGACTTCGAGGCTGCCAACTGGCAGGTGCGGGTCCAGTGCAACTTCGCCGGTTCCCAGGAACTGGCCCAACAGATCCGTCAGGGCGCCCCGGCGGACGTCTTCGCCGCGGCGGACGACCGTCCCATGCGGGCCGTCCTCGCCAACCAACCGAGTGTCGGTGTCCGGATCTTCGCCCACAACCGCCTGGCGCTCGTCGTCGCCCCGGCCGCCCGGCAGCGGATCCGGTCCCTGTCTGACCTCGCCAAGCCGGGCACCCGCCTGGTCCTGGCCGACAAGGCGGTGCCGGCCGGGGCCTATGTCCGGCAGATGCTCGACAAGGCGGCCAAGTCCCCGGCTTATGGCAGCACCTTCGCCGCACACGTGTTGGCGAACGTCGTATCCTTTGAAACCAATGTCCGCCTGGTGCTGACCAAGGTCGCCTTGGGCGAGGCGGATGCCGGCATCGTCTATGTCTCCGACACGGTGGGTCCGGCCGGCCGTAACGTTACGGCCCTGCCCGTGCCGGGCGCTTTCAACGTCACGGCCGCCTATCAGATTGCGGTCCTGCCGGGATCGCCCCACCCGCAGGAGGCCCAGGCCTTTGTGACGTACGTGCTGTCGCCGGCGGGTCAAGCGCACCTGCAGCGGGCCGGCTTTTTGCCGGCGGTGGTGATCCGGTCCCCGATCCGGCCGGTATCGCCCCCCCCGGGGGGCACCCGCTGAGCCCCGGCCGTTTCCCCGGCTGGTTGCTGCTTGCCGCCACCCCTTTGCTCGCCCTGCTGGCGTTGCCGCTCCTGGCCCTGGCCCTGCAGGCGCCGTGGGCGACGCTGACGGCGACTCTGCACGGTGCCGTTTTGCGGGATGCCCTCTGGGTCAGCCTCTGGACCTCGGTGACGGCCGCTGTGCTGGCGGTCCTCTTCGGCCTCCCCCTGGCCTATGCCGTGGCCCGTTGCGAGTTCTTCGGGCGCCGTGTGGTGGATACGCTCATCGATCTGCCGATGGTCCTGCCGCCGGCGGTGGCTGGTATCGCCCTGCTGTTGACCGTCGGCCGTCTCGGGCTCCTGGGCCCCCTGCTCGAGCGGCTCGGCTGGCAGGTGGCCTTCAGTCCGACGGCGGTGATCCTGGCCCAACTGTTCGTCGCCGCCCCATTTTTCGTGCGCACGGCCGCCTTGGGCCTGGCCATGGTGGATCCCGAATTGGAGGCGGCGGCCGCCCTGGATGGCGGCACGGGCTGGCAGATCTGGCGGCACATCACCCTGCCCCTGTCGGGCCGGAGCCTGCTCGCCGGGGCCCTGATGGCCTGGGCCCGGGCCCTGGGCGAGTTCGGGGCGACGATCATCGTGGCCGGCAACCTGCCGGGCTGGACCCAGACGATGCCCCTGGCCATCTACGTGGGTTTCGAGCTCGACCTGTCGGTCGCCATCACCCTGGCCCTGATCCTGCTGGGGATTTCCGCCGCCATCCTGGTCACAGTCAAAGGCTGGCTGGGTACGGGCCTGCCCAGGCCGTTCGGTCCGAAGGCCGTCTGAGAGGCCATCCCGCTGCTGTCCTGTTAATGGCTGAGGCCGTATGATTAGCTGGACTGATCAGTGCCTGTTTGCTTTGCGAGCCCCCATGCCCCTCAACGCCGACCAACTGGACGCCTTCTGGACGATCGTGCAGACAGGCAGTTTCCATGCCGCTGCCGATGCGCTGTTCGTCACCCAGTCAGCGGTGACTCAGCGCATCCAGCGGCCCTGCTGCTCAGCTGCAAGGCGGATCTGGTCATCGGGGAGCGGCCGCTGCGCCAGCGGGGCCTGCAGTCGGGGCTGATCGGCCATCTGGCCTATGGCCTGATCATAGCGCCAAAGCTGGCGGCCGGCTGGTCGGACACGCCGGGCTGGGATCAATTGTCCACGGTGCATGGCATCGACTTTGCCCCGCAGGACCGGATCGTTCTGGATCAGCTGGCCCTGTGCCTGCCGGGGAGCGATCCTGTCGGGCTGCGCTGCCATTACGTGAACAACACGGCAGGCGTGATCGCCTGGGCGGTGGCCGGGGGCGGGTTTTCGGCGGTGCCGCTGCATCAGGTGCGTCAGGAGCTGCAGGAGGGCCGGTTGCGGCGCCTCTTTCCGGCGGTGACGATGCGACGTCCGCTCTATTGGTCGGCCCTCGCCGGGCTGGCGGCACCGGCAGCGACCGAGACGGTGGCCCGGCTGAAACGCTATCTGCCGGAGACGTACCCGGGATGACCCCGTCGTCAGAGCAAAAGGGGCGTATCCTGTCCTGTATGCCGAAATTGCCCCAGACACCGCACTACGTGGCTATCTCAAACAACGAGACCGAGCCTGGTGCGGCAGAGCAAAGCCAGGCAACCGATCGTTGTTTGAGATAGTTACTAAGGATCGTTTCATGACCACACTGACCCCGCCGAAACGGCCGCTGGGCCTGATCGTCGCCCTGGTGGCCAGCCTCATCGGCTGTGCGTACCTTTACACGGAAAACCGCACCCTGGCGATGAAGCTGGAACTCGACAAGGCGGCCGCCAACCATTACAAAAGTGCCTATCGGGCCGTGTTCGACAAGGACCTGATGCTGACCCGGGATTTCACGACAATGTACGTCAACAACGTGAAGCAACTCCAGGACGGCCTCGCCGCCGGAAAGCAGAAGGACGCCCTGGCCGGTCTGGACTCGGCCAACTTCTTTGCCGGTTTTCTCAGTCGCTACACCCGGGACGGCAATCACTTCAGCTCGGCGGAATACGCCGGCAAAACATCGGCCAGCAAGGCTGACACGGACAAACTGACGGCCGATGTCGCCCACATGCAGGCCAAATCCGCCGCCGTGCAAAAGTACCTGCAGTCCCTGAAGGATCTCGCACCCGGCGCCTCACCGCCGCCTTTCCCGAATTGAGCGCACGGCCGCAAGGTCGTGACCGGACCCGAGACTTGCGTGGGGAGATGCCATGTTTCGCAAAGCCACCCCGATCCTCGTCGTCGAGGCCATCGAGCCCTGCCTGCCCTTTTGGGAGGCCCTCGGCTTTCAGGCGGTGGCCACCGTGCCCCATGGGGACCGGCTGGGTTTTGTGATCCTCCAGGGCGATGCGGTCGGCCTGATGTACCAGACCCACGCCAGCATCATCGATGACCTGAAGGGCCTGACCGTGCCCCGGGGTGGGATCACCTACATCGATGTGGCCGACCTGGCCCTGATCCGGACCATGATCCCGGCGGCGGCCGTGGCCGTGCCGGAGCGGACGACGTTTTACGGGGCCACGGAAATCTATGCCTGGGAACCCGGCGGCAACCTGATCGGGTTTTCGCACCACCCGGAACAGGACTAAGGCAGCCGTCACCACTCACTGATTAGTCTGGCTAATGAGAGTGGTGAAACGATTAATTGGACCGTCGGTCATGATGGGGCGATGGTAGGACAAGTCCGGCCGTTCTTTCTGCCTCCTGGCGTTCGGGACAGATTGGTGGAGCGGCTTATCGGTCTCGTCGGAAACAAGGAACTCGCCCATGTCTGTCACCAGGCGGATCAGCACGATTACCATCACCACGGCACTGATGCTCACCAGTCTGATCACGGCATGCCATACGGCCATGTCGGGTCCTTCTGCCGCCACCCACAGCCACGCCCAGGCCGCCGACCGCGCTGCGGTGCACGGCATGCTCGTCGTGGGGACGAACGCCATCTATGTGTCCCACTTGCCGATGTTCCATGCCCCGCACGCCTATCAGGCTCTCGCCGAAGTCACCCTGCAGGACGCTCGGGGGGATGCCCTGGCCCGCTATGTCGCCGACAAAACCCAGTCGCACAGTGACCTTTACACCCTGGTCCCCGCCCCTGGTGTCCTGACGGCGATGATGCAGCCCGGTGGCCACTTTGCCGCCGAGTTGTACCGGGGCCATTTCGAGCGGGGCGGCACACCGATCCTGACGGGCCTGACGGCTACCGTCCGCCGGGTGATCCATTTCCGCCCTTTCACGGCGGGCGAAACCCCCCGGATACCGAAATACCTGCTGTTCGGCACGGCAAAGGAGACCTTTGCCGCCCACTGGATCAGTGCTGCCCCCGACTTTGATCAGGTCGTGGCCGTGACCGGCAGCCCGCTCACCGATGCGGCGCTGGCGAATGGCCTGCCCATCACCTTGGGGAGCAAGGGCCCAATGGTCGCCGGCACCAAGCTCGGCGCCAAGTCCGTTACGGGGACGGTGAGTCTGACCGTGGGCCAGGGCGGATACATCGAAACCGGCGACCTCTCCGAGTAGGTGGAGCTGGGTGGGATCCGGACCACCCTGACCCCACCTACTGACCTGACGGACACAAACCAATTGGTTGCACCCCTCTGCGACAACCTCTTAGGTTCTGGGCCGCAATCGACCATCATGTGCGTCTCTGGAATAACCTCTCGGGGTGGGGGGTGGGCTTGGCAACAACGTCGGCGACCAGGTCCGACAGCCGGTCGCCCAGTTGGTCCGGGTCGAATCCCTGGGTGACGTGCAGGCGCCCTTCCGCCCCCATCTCGGCCCAGCGCCCGGGGTTTTCGAGCAGGTAATGCAGGGCTGTGACCAGGGCGGGCACATCCCGTTCGGGGGCGACGAGCCCGCTGATGCCCGGCCGCATCACCGTCGGGATATCGTCGTGGACCGAGCTGATCACCGGTAGGCCGCTGGCCTGGGCTTCGAGCAGCACCAGCGGGGCCCCGCCTTCGCTGTCCCCGTCGCCGGCCGTGACGCTGGGATGCAGGAACAGGTGATGCTGACTCATCGCCGCCAGCAGTGCCTCATGGGACTGGGACCCCAGCCAGCGGACCCGGCCGGCCAGAGGGGAGGCCGCCACCTGACCCTGCAGCGGCCCGCGCAACGGCCCATCCCCGATGACCGTCACCTCCAGCCGGGGGTGGGTGGCGATCGCCGTCGCCAGGGCACTGAACGCGAAGGTGTGCCCCTTTTTCTCTCGCAGGCTGGCCGCCATCAGCACCCGGATCGGGGAGACCCCGTCGTCGTGGCGGGCCGTCCAGGGGATGGCCCCGTGGTCGACCCCCAGCGGGATCAGGTACACCTTGTCTGGTGGGCAGCCCATGGCGATCAGCCGGTGCCCCATCGCCGGACCCTCGACGACGAAGCCCGACGCCAGGGCAAAGAGCCGCTGTAGGCGGGCGAGCCAGCGGCCCTGCCGGGGCAACGATGTCACGTCATAGCCGTAACAGCGGACCAGCAGCGGCAATCCCCATCGTTGGGACACAGGCAGGAGCCGGTACGCCTCGTCGGCGAAATGGGCGAGGAGGACGTCGGGCCGGTCGTGGCGGATCAGGCCCCCGTAGCGCCAGGGATAGTAGCCATGACGGAGGCTCTCGCCCAGACTCAGCCAGGGCCTTCCCGGGACGGCCCGGACGGCGAGCCCCTCGGGGGGGGGATCCCGGCGGTACTGGCTCCAGACGACCTGGGACCACCGGCGCTGGTGGCGGATCTGGGTGGTGATCCACCCTTCGGTGACCTTGGGGTAGCTGTGGATGCTGTGGGCGATCGTCAGCATGTCACCTTCTCGAATGCAGGCCCGGTCGGTTCTTGGCTGGGCGCTGCCAGGCTGGCCCCTGCCAGGCTGGCCCCTGCCAGGCTGGACGGGACTGGGCTGGCTGCTGCCAGGCTGGCCGGCACCGGGCTGGCCGCTGCCAAGCGCTGCTTGAAATACCAGTACATCCGCACGGCCGGCTGCCAGAGCCGGATCTCGCCGTATGGCACCGGTGTGGCTCCGAAGCCCTGTTTGAACTGGATCAGCCCCGGCCGGTCGCCCGAGGCCCCGAAGTCGAACACAGTCCCCCCTTCTGCTGCTGCCTGTCGCAGGGCATGATCGAGCAACAGATGTGAGCCGCCGACGGCCAGGCCGGCCGGGGCCGTGGCGCCGGCCAGGTAGTGGACCTGCTTGCGGAAGGTGGCCACCCAGATCCCGGCAATGGGCTGGTCGTCCAGCCAGGCCAGCCACAGGCGTACACTGGGGGCCCCGTGGCGGAGCAGGGCCTCGTAGAAATGGGTTGGCCGCTCCCAACTGGTCCCGTCGCCCCAGCGGACCAGAGTGTCCCGGTATAGCCCCTCGTAGACGGCGACGGCCGCTGCATCCGTGCCGGCCTCGATGCGGATGCCCTGGCGGCGGGCCCGGTTCAGCTTGGCCCGCAGGCCGCGGCTGTAACCGGCCTCCAGGGACGACTCGCCCAGGATCAGGCGATGGGTCTGTCGCCGGATCGCCTCGCCATGGCTGGGCGGAGACCAGGCGACCCCGGGGGGAATGAAGAGCGTCATCGAGCCATGGCGGCGCTGCAGGTCCCGCCAAAAGGCCGGCCACGCACCGGCGGCCATCGGTTGCGGCAGCAGCGGCCCGCCATAGACCCCCGTTTCGCCTGAAACGCTGGATTGCAGCCATCCCCGGGCGAGTCGGCGGCTGACCAGGGGCAGGAGCGCCTGTTGGCCATCCGGTGTGGGATGGAGCACGGCCCCCGCCTCTCCCCCCCAGACCTCCCGCACGATCCGGGCCCAGGCCGGCGTATGGCAAAAGGCGGCCTCGGGCAGATCGCCGAGGTGACGGTACCAGATCGGTGCGGTAAGGGATTGCGGACGGTCGGCCAAACGGAACGGTCCTTTCACGAGGCGGTTTCGGCCACCGGACGGGGGGCCGGCCTTAGCGCCAGCAGGCTACGGGTCCGCCATGACGGGTGGTAAAACTCGCTGACCGGCATCGGTGTGGCGCCGAAGCTGGCCTTGAAATGCTCGACGCCCCCCAACCTGCCGGACGGCATGAAGTCGACGTACTGGCGACCATGGGCATGGCATTCGGCCAGACAGGCCTCTTTGAGGGCGGTCGACACTTGATGGTTGCCGAAACGCCGGTCCCAGACGAGGTAAAGCTCGCTGACCAGGCGCCGCTGACTGGCATAGACGAGCATGCCGGCGGTCTCGCCCGCCACGGTCGCCACGATCAACCGCAACTGCTTGGCGGCATGCTGATGCAGGCTCTGGAACCAGCGGGCATCCCGGACTAAATGCATCGGGCGCCCCTGCGACTGCCAGTAGACGACCTCCTGATCGTACAACTGGCTGAATCCGGCCCAGTCGGCGAGGCTGGGCTGGGGCACGTGCCGCAATTGGACGCCTTGTTTTAGGTAGCGTTCGACGGCCCGCAGGCGACCCCGGTGGTATTGGGCGCGCAAGTCGGCCAAGGATGCCAATCGGACGACGAGGGTCGGGGACGCCGGCGTGACGGTAAATCCCGTCCCGGCCGGCACCGGTTCCCCAAACGGATTCGTGCTGCCGCCGCATTCCCCGTAGCGCCGCCACAGGGCCTGATAGACCGCCCGCCGCTCCCCCTCGGCCAGGGGGCCGTTGGCGACGAGTCCCCCGTGGCCGCCGCCCGTGCCCGATCGGGCGGCACGGACGAAGCCCCCCCAGACCGGGCGGACACCCAGTACGCAGAGTGCCTGCCTGCCGTCGGCCCATTGGGCAAAGAGCGTCCGGGGCTGACCGAGCCCGTTGGCGGCCACGATATCGGCCCATTCGGGAGAATGGAAAAACGTCGCCTGAGGACTGTGATCCAGCAATGATGACCAGACACTGCGGGGACAGTCCCAACTCAGTCGCACGGGACTCTCCTAACGCCGCAAGGTGCGGGCAAGCTCGTGGACGGCGGCGATGACCCGTTCGCTGTCGGCATCCGACATGGCGGGCGAAAGGGGCAGGCTGAGGGTGCTCCGGCCGATCGCCTCGGCATGGGGAAAGGCGTTTTCGCGGAACTGAAACGTCTCGCGGTACCAGCGATGCAGGTGCACGGGCCAGAAATGCACGCCGGTGCCGATGCGGCGCTCGCGCAAGGCGTCGGCGAATCCATCGCGGTCGACCCGCAGGGTCGGCAAGTCCAGGCGGACCGTGTAGAGGTGGTAGGCGTCGCGACAGCCGGGGCTCGTCGGGGCCGGCGTCTCCAGGATGTCCAAGCCGGCAAAGGCCTCGTCGTAACGCTGCCAGATCGTCCGCCGCCGCTGCCAGCTGCTCTCCAGACGGGCGAGCTGATGGATGCCCAGGGAGGCCTGGATGTCCATCATGTTGTACTTGTAGCCCGGGTAAACCGCCTCATAGGTGCCGCTGCCACTGGCCCCGTAACGCTGCCAGGCGTTGCGGTTCAGACCGTGCAGGGAACGGCAGCGCAGGGCGTCCTGAAACTCGGGGCGGGTGGTGACCACCAGGCCCCCTTCGCCGGTGACGAGGTTTTTGGTGGCATAGAAGCTGTAGGCGGCAATGTCGCCCAAGGTCCCGGCGTGGGCCCCGTGATAGAGGGTCTCGATGGCGTGGGCGCAGTCCTCGACGACGGCCAGCGTGTGCTGGCGGGCCAGGGCGCAGATCGTGTCCATCTCGGCGGCCCGTCCGGTGTAGTGGACGACGAGGATCGCCTTGGTGCGGGGCGTGATGGCGGCGGCGACACTGGCCGGATCCAGATTGCCGGTGACGGGGTCCACGTCGGCAAAGACCGGCGTGGCGCCCGTGTGGACGATGACGTTCGCCGTGGCGACGAAGGTCATCGGGGTCGTGATCACCTCGTCGCCGGGCCCCAGGCCGAGCACGTCCAAAGCCAGGTGCAGCCCGGCGGTGCAGGAGTTGAGGGCCACTGCCTGCGGGACGCCGAGATACTCGGCCATCGCTTGTTCGAATCGTTGGGTCTTGGGCCCGGTCCCGAGCCAGCCGGACCGCAGGGTGTCGACCACCTCCGCGATCTCGGCCTCGCCGATCAACGGCGCCCCATAAACCAGGAAAGGCACCTCGCCAGCCTTGGCTGTCTGCGGGGCCACCGTGCGCTCTGGAACCATGCCATCCTCCCTCTGCCGCGTCGGCCTCGTTGGCTCCCATTGTTCGAAATGCTGGCCACTGCCGTCATGGCCAGACTGACCCGTTCGAAGCGGGCGGCTTTGGGCCGGGTGGCCAAACGGCGTGTACGATGAAGGCCCGGAGAGGCTTTACCGACATGAACCGTATTCCCCTGCTCGTCATCGTGGGACCGACTGCTGTCGGCAAGTCGGCCATCGCCCTTGCCGTGGCCGAACGGCTGGGCGGCGAGATCGTCAACGCCGATTCCCGGCAGATCTTCCGCGGCATGGACATCGGCACGGCCAAGCCCAGCCCGGACGAGCAGGCCCGGGTCCCCCACCACCTGCTCGACCGCTGCGATCCCGACGAGGCCTTTACCCTGGCGGACTACCAGGTGGAGGCCATGACCATCATCCGGGCGATCGCCGCCCGGGGCCGGCTGCCCATCCTCTCCGGCGGGACCGGGCTCTATGTCCGCTCGCTGTTGCGGGGCTGGACGATCCCGGTGGCGCCGCCCGACCTCATCCGGCGGGAAAGTCTCCGCCAAGAGGCGGCGGAACTCGGGGTGCCGGCCCTGCACGCCCAGCTGGCCGGGGTCGATCCGGTGGCGGCAGGGCGCATCGAGTCGCTGGATCTGGTGCGGATCATGCGGGCGCTGGAGGTCTACGAGCAGACCGGCCGACCGATTTCGGAGCAGCAACAGGCGGTGCCGCCGGATTTCGACCTCAGGGCCTTTGGGCTGACCCGGGGGCGGGAGATCCTGTACGAGCGGATCAATGGCCGGGTGGAGGCGATGATGGCGGCGGGGTTGCGGGCCGAGGCCCGGGCCCTCTGGGAGCGGTACGGACCGGTGCCGCTGCAGCGGACGCTCGGCTATGCGGAATGCCTGCTGGAAATGCAGGGAGAACTGGCTGAGAGCGAGACGGTACAACGTATCCAGCAGCAGACGCGCCGATACGCGAAGCGACAGCTGACCTGGTTTCGCGGGGATGCGGAGCTGGCGTGGCTGGATCTGGACGGGTGTGCTACACTTGCCGCCACCGTTGAGACGATTGTCTCGCAGGTTCAGGGCTTGTCTGGGATCCCGTCACTGACGGGGCCCGGGCGTGGTGGGGAGGGTCGATGAGCACCGATGTCAAGGCAGTCAATCTGCAAAACCGTTTTTTGGATAAGTTATGCCAGGGCCCCGGTCCCGCCACGATCCGTCTCATCCAGGGTGCGGAGATCACCGGCAAGATTGCCGCCTACGACAATTACGTCATTGTGCTCCGTCAGGGTGACAAGGAGCAGATGATCTTCAAGCACGCCATCTCGGCCGTTCTTCCCGCCGCCACGTAGCAATGCGGAGCGGTCTGGGGGCGATGCGGAGCGCACACCGGCGGGTCCGCCGCCCGGTGCCGCCGCCGGGGATCCCGTCCCGCCTCAGCCGCCGGTGGACCGTACCGTTGACGATCAGCGCCCTCTGGGCGCTGATTTGTCGTATAGAGCACGATCTGCAGGCCTACGCACCGTCCCAGACCGCCCGGGAGGACATCATCCTCGGGCTCGTCGAGGCAATGAGCAACGCCCACAGTGGCAGCCAGCACGCCCAGTCCGGCCAGCGCATCGTCGTCGGTCTCGATGTCTCCCGGCGATCCGTCAGGCTGGTGATCAAGGACCCGGGCCAGGGGTTCCCCTTTCGCCAGCGACCCGTCACCCTCGTCCAGGCCGAACGGGAGGAGGGGCGGGGCCTCTTCCTGATCGAGCGGGTGATGGACCGGGTGACATGGTCCGAGTCCGGCAACGCCATCCGCATGGAACGGCACTGGCACTGCGATCGGCCGTGACCGGCCGCCCGCCCCGGTCACGCCTGATGCGGCGGGCTCGGCTGCTCTTCTTTGGGTCCGTCCGTCGGCCGTCGTACAGTGTGTCGAGACCGCCGCCAACGGCGACCTGTCCGGTCGTCCGCCGCACGTGCCCTACCGCCGGGCGT
>JACMPN010000479.1 GCA_014377495.1 Candidatus Sericytochromatia bacterium | reverse complement strand
GGTCACCTCGAGCGTGTCCGCCGTGACCAGCCGGAAGGCTTCGGCCATACCAGCGGCTTCCTCGGCCCCATTGACCACCTCCGCCGCCTGGACGGCCGCCCCGTCGGCAAGCCGGTGGAGCGTTTCGGCCGCCCGCTCTGAACTTGCCAGAGAGTGGGCACCGGCTTCTTTCAGGGCATAGGCGCCCGTGGACACGTCGCGGGCGGCCCGCTGCGCCACGCTGACGATGTTGTCCGTGATCGTCAGGAACTGGTTCAGCCAGGTATTCAGCCGGCCGACCTGGGCGTCGGCCTTGCTGGGCAGACGGTTGGACAGGTCGGCCGACTCCGTAAACCGACGCAGCGTCAGCAGGAGCACCTGCACCTGCCGCCGGGTCTGCACGACCTGGATGGCCAGGATCACGACGATGAGGCCGAGCCCCAAACACAGGTAGGTCACAGTCAGCCTCTTATCGGATGGCCTTCAGTCGGTTGCAGCCGGATACCGCAGCTACACCCACCTCGGAAACCAGATGTGCAGGTAGAAGTACCAGTTGCTGATCGGCATCCCCGTCCAGATCGGATAGAAGAAGATGAACAGCCCCAGACAGGCAACCAGGAACCCCAGGGCCACCATCCGCTCCGAGAACGACGTTTCCCACAGGTCCTTGACCAGCAGGGTGATCGCCAGGATGGCGTAGGGAATGGCCTCAAAGTAGTAATGACTGTAGTTCAGGATGCGGGGCGACACGGCCCAGGGCAGGTACATGAAGCCGAAGACGGTCACGGCATAGAGCCAGTCGGCCTTGCGCCGCTTCAGCCCGGTCCACAGCGCCCAGCCCACCGCCGCCAGGGACGACCACCAGATGGCCGGATTGCCGATGGCATCGACGCCCGCCACCGTGTGGTCGGCGAAACCCTTGAAGTAGTACCAGGTGGGCCGATAGAGGAACGGCCACGTGTACCAGGCGGAGTAGTAGGGATGCGGGTCACGCAGGTTGGCGTGATAGCGCCAGATGTCCGCCTGCATGCGGAGGATCTCCGTCCAGGTGTGGCCCTGCCGCTGATACGGGATGTAGCTGAGGGCGTAGACGACGCACGGCAGCACGAAGAGATAGACGATGGCCATGGCCCAGAACAGCAGATCGAAACGCGGCAGGCGCCATGCCCAGATCAGCGGGGTCCCCACCGTCGTCGGCAAAGGGGTTCCGGCGGCAGCGCCGGCATCAGCCCGGAGGGCGGCCTCACTGTCGGTGGGGGCGGATTCCGGGTCGGAGCCCGCCACCGCTTCTGCGGGAGTCAGATTCGTCGCCGCCGGGAGGACCGCCGGCTCCTGCCAGATGATCGGCAGCAGGTAGCGGACGCCCAGTAACAGCCAGACGGTGCCGAAGGTCCACAGCGACGTCCAGCGGGTGGCCAGAGCCAAAGCCAGGCAGAGACCGGTGGCAAACAGCCAACGGTGGTTCAGGGGTTTTTCGCGGCTGGAGGATTTCCAATACAGCCAGAAGGCCGTCATCGTCGCCACTTGGAAGGTGATGGCGAAGATGTTCGTCATCGCCGTGCGGGACTGAACCATGTAGACGCCGTCCATGGCGAGCAGGGCGGTGGCCACGAGCGCCCAGCGACGGTCGCCGATGACGTTCTTGGCCAGCAGGTAAAAGACAGGCAGCAGCAGGCTGCCGCAGATCACCGGGACGATGCGCCAGCCGTAGCTGGTCATGCCGTTCAGCCAGACCCCGATGAGGATAAAGAGCTTGGCCAGGGGCGGGTGCACCCATTCCGTCGGCCGGATGCCGAAGAGATACTCGTTGGCCGTGCGGGCGTGATAGACCTCGTCGAACATCATCTGCGGCGGCCAGGCGAGGTTGTACATCCGGGTGGCGCTGGAGACGAGGGTCAGCAGGCCCACGGCGATCCAGTCGGCCTTGACCAGCATCAGGGGCGGCAGCAGCTCGAAGCCTTTGCGCTCCAGGATGTCATGCCAGGTTTTTTTCCAGGTGGCCGGTGCGCCGACCGGCTCGGCGACCTTGATTGCCGGCTCGGGCAGCTCCAGAGTCGGCGCCTTGAAAGCCAGATACAGGCAGTAGGCAAACGTGGCTAGGTTGAGGATGGCGAGGAGCTTGTAGGGGCCGGTCGCCAGCCAGTCGGTAAAGCCTTTGACCCCCAGCGGAAACTTCAGTTCGTAGGCGACGTTGATCAGGAACGTGGCCGAGAAAATGCCCACCGGCCAGCGCCAACGGACGCTGAGGATGGCCGGGACCATCATCAGGATCAGCGTGTAGTGCAGGTAGCGCTCGTGCATGCGGGTCGGCAGCAGGAAGAAGGCGGTCATGATCAGGGCGGCAGCCTGGATCAGGGCGATGCCGTCTTCGCGACGGCGCCACCACATGGCGAGGATCGCCACGTACGCGGCAGCGAACAGGCCCGTGCCCCACGTCTGGTGGGGGAGACCCAGCAGGATGCGGTTGTCAGGCTGCCACATGCCGGTCAGCGACCAGAGGTTGAACGCCTGGATGGAACTGTAGGGATAGAGGCCCAACTGCTCCTGATAGTGGCCGTAAAGCCAGGGGAAGACCTGACCCCAGCCCAGATGCAGGACGACGTAGGGCGCCGTCAGCAGGAAAGCCAGCAGAAAGCCGCCGACGCTGCCGAGGGCGATTCCCTTGAAATCCTTGCGGCACAAGGCGACCAAGGCGATCAGGGGACCGAGGATCAGACCCTGCGGCTTGACGAGGATGGCCAGGGCCGTGAGCACGATCGACTCGGCGTGCCTACGCCCGATGAGACACCAGAGGATGACCAGCTGGATCAGGCCGATGACGGGATTCATCTGCCCGGCCAGGGCCGTGTCGTAGTTCGTCGCCGGGTTGAACAGGTAGAGGGTCATGCCGGCCAGTGACAGGCCGAAGGTCGTGTAGCGGCGGGCGATCCTGAAGATCATCCAGCCGCAGCCCAGCTCGGCGAGGAGGGCCGGCAGCTTGACCGCCAGCGTGAAAAAGGGCGTGCCCCAGGAACTCAGGCCCGGGTCGAGCAGGTTGTAGACCCAGGCGAAGGAGCCCAGGACGTAGACGTAGGCGGGCGGATAGTCACACCAGGTCTTCATCGGCCCGGTGAAGAAGTTCTGCGGACCGACCTTGACCCAGTGCATCGCCCAGGCCTTGAAGTTGTTGATGTCGGTGGGATGGCCCGGAAAGACCATGGCCAGGATGATCCGCAGCAACAGGGCGGCGCCGAGCACGTAGAGGATGGTTTTGGTTTCCGTGGAGAAACCGGAGCGCTTGTCAGTGGGTGCGGTGGCCACCGGTTGTGCCGTGGTCTGCATGTTAGGCGGTCACTCCCCGGGCGGGCGTGGTGTCCCGGCGGCATTGATGGCATAGGTGTCGTGGGAAACGGGGCTCACGCATGGTGCGGGTCACGTTGGGGGTTCCTTCCGGGCTGGACATGGTGCCAGGCGAGACCGGCCGCACCGATGAGGCCGGCGTCCTCGCCCAGGCGGGCCAGATCGATGAGATCCGCCGCCAGGGGGGCGTTGCAGAAACGGGTGCGGGTGGCCATGCGGATCAGCTCCAGCAGGACGTCACCCTGGCTGGCGACACCGCCGCCGAGGAGGATGCGCTCGGGCTGGAAGATGTTGACGAGGGTGACGATCCCGACGGCCAGATGGTCGGCAAGCTCGCCCATGACGGACCTGGCCACAGGATCTCCCGTATGAAAGGCCGCAAAGACGTGGTGGCTGGTCACGGCGGCAATGCTGCCGGCCGGGGCCGCCCGGCCGCTCGGCTCGCCGGCGCTGGGGCGCTCGCGGGCCACGGTCCCGCCGGGGGGACCGGGAGGGTAGCTCTCCCGGCAGCCGCGCTGGCCACAGTTGCAGGGCCGGCCGTCGATGGCGATGATGATGTGCCCCAGCTCGGCGCCGCCGCCCCGGTGTCCGCGGATCATCTGGCCGTGGCTGAGGATGCCGCCGCCGACGCCGGTCCCCAGGGTGAGCAGGAGGGCATGCTCGCACCCACGGGCGCCGCCCTGCCAGACTTCGCCGTAGAGGGCGGCATTGGCGTCGTTGTCGGCGACGGTGGGGATGCCGAACCGGGCTGCCAGGTTACTGGCCAAGGGCAGACCGCTCCAGCCGGGCAGGTTCGGGGTGCACCAGGTGACGTTGCCGGTGGCAAAGTCGATGTGGCCCGGCGAGCCGACGCCGATGGCAGTGACCGGGGCCGGGGCCGCAGCGATCAGTTCGGCGACCAGGGACTCGACGGCCGCATAGACGGCCGGGCCACCTTCACTGGCCGGCGTCGGTCGGCGGGCTCGGGTGACGACGACCCCGTCGGCCGTGACGAGACCGGCGTTCAGCTTGGTGCCGCCGATGTCCAGGCCGACAACGAGTGGCGATGAGCCCATGGTTTCCCCCTTTGGCGGGCGTTGGAACCCCTGATGGCGACCTGAGCCGCCCCTGTCTCCGGTAAACAGTCGGCATTATACCGGGACATGCCCCCGGCGACGACCGCCCCAAACCGGGTATCACCGCCGCCCTGACGCCCATCGCGCCGGGGCGGGCGCTTGGTTTGCCCCCAATTGCCCCCCGACACAGGGCCCGCAGACCCGGCGAACCCGATGCCGACGGGACCGGTGACGGGGCGGGATCCCCTGCCGGCGCCACCCGTCAACGCCGACGGCCGGTCACCCCAGGGCAACCGGCCGGCGGCGGATTGAATGGTCAGATGACGAAGGT
>JACMPN010000478.1 GCA_014377495.1 Candidatus Sericytochromatia bacterium | reverse complement strand
GCGGCCGTCATCGCCCGGGTCCCTGCAGCACCGGGGCTCGACGAGATCGCCGGGCCGCAAAAGACCTGGCGGAGTCCCGAGCCCGTGCCGGCCGAGCCGAGGACGTTCCCGGAAGGCGCCGGGCGGCTGATCGCTGAATTCGTCGCACGCGAGTACGCCGACGTCAACGGCCGCCATCTGCAGGACGCACCGGAGGCCCGGGCCCGGGTGGCCATCGCCGCCAACGAGGCCGTCACGCATCTGGAGACGCACCGGGCCGTCGAGGTCGTCTTGAAGGATCTGACCCACACCGGGGACGTCGAAGTCGTCATCACCCGGGACATGGTCGACGAATGGTTCCAGATCATCGAACGGCAGGACATGGCGCTGCGTGAGACGGAAGTGGAATTCCTGGAAATCCTCGACGAACTGCCGGAGAACTGCCCGGAGTGCGGCGTCTTTTTGTACGGCAGCTACATCTGCCCGGGCTGCGGCCTGGATGTGCCGGATGCGATCAAGGCCCGTGGCCTCGATGCCTTTCTGCAAGACCAGTTGGGCGAAGGCACGGTCTTCGAGCGGGCCTTCCTGCTGCCCGGACACTTGTTTTTCACCGATCCGGACCGCCGGCGGGTGATCGAGCTGGACACGCACGGCGCCATCGCCTGGCAAATGCAGGCCAACGGCGATTCCGGGGAAGGACTCGACCGGCTGCTTCAGAAGCCCGTCGATGCGCTGCGGCTCGCCAACGGCAATTCCCTGATCCTGGACCGGTGCGGTCGGCAATTGTTCGAAGTCACCCCCGATGGGGAGCCGTACTGGGAGTGGCCCGGTCGGGGCGGGGCGCTCGTCGAACCGGTGCGGGTGGCCCGCACGGAATGGGGCGAAACCCTCGTCGTCGATCGGGCGGCCCACCAGATCCGCCGGGTCGACGCCCAGGGAAAGCCAAAATCACCCTATGGCCGGGGCATGCCGGGCATCGGTCAGGGCGAGCTGTGTTTCCCGACCGACATTCAGATCCTGCCGAACGGCAATCAGCTGATCTGCGACTCGGGGAACCACCGGGTCATTGAAATGGCCGACGGGGAACTCGTCTGGCAGTTCGGGAATCTGCAGAAGGTGGCCCGTGGCGGCGCCGGCAAAGGCCCTGCGGCGTTGGACACCCCGCGTCGGGCGTTCCGTCTGACCAGCGGCAAGACGGTCATCCTAGATGCCGGGAACCACCGGATCGTCATGCTGGACCGGTTTGGCGTCTTCCGTTGGGAATTCGACACGCTGGCGCCGCCGCCGGAGTTGGCGATGGCCGCGCCGATCGGGATGGCGGCCATGGACCGGGGTCAATTCGCCTACTGGGACGACCGGGTGATCGTCCAGATCGACGAGGCGGGCGGGGTGCTCTGGGCGGATCAGTTGGCGCAGCTGGACCCCAATCCCCGGATGCAGCGTGGTGCCAACGGGGACGTGGACCGCCTTTGGCAGGTGGCACGTCTGACGCCGGAAGACCCCTCCATCCTGGCCGGCAAACTGGAGCAGAAAGCCCGGGCGGCGGCACAACGGGCGGCCCACAAGGCGGTCGCAGAAGGCAGGCAGGCGGAATGCATCCGCATCCTGAAAGCCGAAGCCGCCCGCCGCTTGGCCGCCATGAAAACCGAAAAGCCCTGGCGTGTCGACATGGAAGCGGTCCGCCGCATGTGTGCCGACTTGCGCAATGACTTGCTGGAGGCCGTGAAGTCCCGCCGCCTGGCGCAACAGGCAGCGGCATCCCTCCCGCCGCTCCCGCCGCCCCCACCGCCACCGGCCAAGGTGGTGGGAGTGCCCAAGGCAGCCCCACTCGCCGCCGAGGACACCCTGGAGGGGACCGCCACGCTTGGCATCGACAGGCAGCCGCTCGATGTGCTGATCTCCTTGCGCTGGGGCAGTTGGGTCCTTTGGGTGAAGCGTGGGCATCAGGTGCATTGGATCTGGGGCGACGGAGAACTCGAAAAGCCCCATTCCATCGAGCTGCACGACGAGCACTTTGTCCTGATCGCCGATACGGGCCACCATCGGGTCGTGGACGTGGACACGACGACCAACGAGATCGTTTGGCGGACGGCAGGGAAGCACGGCATCTCGAGCCCCCGCCATGCGCAGCGTCTGGCAGATGGCAACGTCCTGATCGCCGATCAGGACAACAGCCCTCTGATCGAGATCACGCCGGACAATCACGTCGCCTGGGAGTGGCGAGATCCCGAAGGCCGGGCCAATCCGGTCTACTGCCAGCGCCTGGATGACGGCAATACGCTGTTCGTCGATCTGGCGGGCAATACGGTGCGGGAAATCGATGCCGGAGGCCGGGACGTATGGCGTTACGACGACTTGAACGGTCCCGAGCATGCCCTGCGGCTCCCCAACCACGACACCCTGATTGCCGACAGCCGGAACAACCGGGTCATCGAGGTCACGCCGGACGGGCACACGGTCTGGGAATACCAGGGCGCCGGCTGGCGGCAGCTGGCGCTGCCCAACCGGGTGGCCCGGACCCGGGATGGCGGGACGCTGATCACGCAGGGCACGGGTCGGCTGATCCTCGAGATCGGGATACAAGGCCAGCTGACGTGGCGGGCCAACATCCGGGCGAACGTCGCCTTGACCCGCATGGTGCGCTGACCGGGTGAAGGCGACTGTCACGACACTTGCAACCAGTGGGATAATGACCGTCTCCGTCGCCTGGCAGCGTCAGCCATCTAACTCAAGTGTGCTCTCAGTTGCCGCCGACGACCGACACCATGCGCACCACGATGAATGAGACAAAGAGGATACGCCCGCATGCATCGCTACCGGACCTGGTTCCAACTCGGCTTGATTTCCGCGGCATCGCTTGGCGCATTCGGCTGCACGACCGCCGGTTCGCCGGTCCGTGACCCGGCGACGCCCCCCGTCTTTGCGGCGACGCCGCAGCCGTCGGCCACCGTGCCGACGCCATCACCGGCCGCCTCGCCGCGCCCGGTTGCGTCCCCATCACCGAGCGGGCCGCCCGTCGACCCCACCCTCATGCCCGCCAACACGCAATCGCTGTCCTACGGGCTGAGGATCGCCGACCTCACGGTCGGCACCGGTGCCACGCCCACTGCCGGCCAGACCTGCACCGTGCATTACACCGGCTGGCTGAAGGAGAACGGCAAGCAGTTCGAGACGTCGGTCGGCAAGACTCCCTACAGCTTCCAGATCTCCCGGGGCGGAGTCATCCGGGGCTGGGACGAAGGGATCATCACGATGAAGGTGGGTGGCAAGCGGAAGCTCGAAATCCCGCCCCTGCTCGCCTACGGTGAGTCGGGCGCCAATGGCGTGATCCCATCCAACGCCACGCTGATCTTCGATATCGAGTTGCTCAGCGTCAAGTAACCCGCACCCGGGTAACGACGTTGCGACCACGGGTATGCGGTGACCGCCCGGGACCCAACCTGGCGCTCCCGTCTGACGGCAACAGAACTCCGTCAGACGGGAACGCCTCAGGGATTGTCGAGCCGGTCCACGGCGACCAGGAGCAGCATGGCGGCATCGACCTCGGGCTGCCGCACCAGGCCACTGTTCTGGGCTCGAACGAGGGCCGCATCCACGGCAGCCCGAGGCTCGCTCCGTTGACCGGGCCGGGAAAAGTCCACCCCCTCAACGAGGACGGCGATGCCCTCGATGACCGCAGCCAACAGGCGCAAGCCGCCCAGTTTGCTGAAGGGCCCGCCGAGCATGGCGAATGACCGGATCGCCGTGACCAGTTCGGCATGGCCGGCATTCAGGCTGGCCTGGAGGGAGGGACTCCGCTCGGGATTTGGCCATCCCGGATTGCCCATGATGTCCAGCAGGCTGTCCACGGCGCCGGTGACCCCCCGGGTGAAGCCCTCGATCTCGACGACCCGCTTGCGGAACATCGCCTCATCGGTCCGCACGCCGGCTTCCAGGTTTTCGATGGCCTGCACCAGGTTATCGGCAGCCCCCTGCAGATTCTCCTTGAACGTGACAATGGCAGTCCGGTTGTTTCGCTTGCGCTGCCGGAGCGGCGACTCATCCGGCAGGCCATTCAACGCCCTGTCGATGGCGTCAATCTCCTGGTGCAGCGACTGGTTCATGTCCGTCAGTTCCATCCCGGCCTGCGCCAGCATGGCAATGCGTTCCGTCGCTGCCACGTAGACGGGCAGGCCCCTGAAGTTGGCCCGATCGGCGAGCGCCACGGCGACCGCCGCTTCCGTGTCGATAAAGGCGCAACGCTCCTGGAGCACGTTCAGCCACAGGTCTTCCAGCCGGTCCATCGCTTCCCGGAGCTCAGGCGAATCGCCGATCGCCGCCACCCGTTGCATACGCCACAGATCGGCCGCCAGGTTCGCGCCGTCAGTCGCCTGGCTCAAGCGGGCGCTGTAGGTCCGCCGGAGATCCTCGAAGCCGGCGCTCAACGTCGGGAGATGCCGGATCCGGACGGCCGGACCATCAGGGCCCTGGATGACCGTGTCGGCCAGGCCAACCAGCATCTGGCAATTCGTCCGCAGTTCGGCCCGCTCCTTTTCATGCGTCGCCAGCAAGGCTTCGACCCGGATGACCGCCGCGGCAGCCCCGCGTTCGCGGGCGGCGGCGTCGACGGCCGCAAAGCCGGGAGTCGCATGCAGCCGCTTATCGGCCAGCATGGGAACGAGGGTCCGGCCAAAGGCGCTGCCGGGATCGGCGAGGATCCGCAATGCCGCCAGGGCTCCGCCCCGGGCCGTGACCTCGCCCTCGGTTTGCACCATATCGTCGAGCTGCAGGATGATGCGCTGGGAGCGGTTCAGTTCCAGCGACACGACCAAGGCATCGAGGGACTTGGCCCCACGCCCGAGAATGACCCGCAGTGCCGTGTCCCGATGCCCCTTGAGGCGGGCAGAGGCGTCGGACGGCGGTATCGTCTCCGGCATCGCCGTGTTGAGCACGCCGATCAACATACGCACGTTGCCCTTGGCGCCCCAGCCCTCAATCTGCTCGACGGTCAGCGCCTCGACGATGGTCGGTGACAGCGGGAGATTCAGCAATTCACTGGCTTGACCATTCCAAACCGTCCCGGCATTGGTCAAATGCGATTTGAAGGCGTTGAGGCCCGTGGAAAACTGCTTGGTGGCGGCCGTCAACATGCCGGTATCCAGATCCAAAAGCTCATCGTCGCCGGCCATCAGATCCATGTCCGCGATCGGCGCATCCGCCGCTACGGGTGGGCGGGGCGCCACCGGTCGCACCAGGCCAGGCCGCCCGCCGGAGGGGTATCCCACACTGGGCGGCGCGGCCGGTCGCCCCCCCGGGGTCTGTCCCACCGGGGCAAACGGGTTTGGCCGGGCAACAGGGGGCTGGCCGGCAGGGGCGCTTGGTCGGGCAATCGGGCGCTGTCCCACTGGGGCCGCAGCGATCGGCCGGGCAGCGGGCGGCTGTCCCACAGGAGCCACTGCACCTGGCCGGGCAATGGACGACTGTCCAATCGGGGCCGGCGCGCTTGGCCGGGCAATGGGCGACTGTCCAACCGGGGCCGGCGCGCTTGACCGGGCGACGGGAGGCGGTCCCACTGGGGCAAAACGGTTTGGCCGGGCAACGGGTGGCTGTCCCACCGGGGCAAAACGGCTTGGCTGGGCAACGGGAGGCTGTCCCACCGGGGCCGGAGGGCTTGGTCGTGCAAGAGGAGGCTGTCCCACAGGGGCTGCCGCGCTCGGCGGAACACCGGGGGCCTGCTCTAATGCATCCGCCTGCGTGCGCTCACTCGGGGGAACATACCGTCTCATTGCTCAATTCTCGCTAGCTGGTCACAGGGCCCGCATCGCCCGGCGCAAGGCAGGTCGGTGCCCCGGATCGGAGCAGGGGCAAATGGCAATCTCAATTGTACGGCGGTGCAATTAAACAGCCCAGCCCCCGGGCGCCGCTCCCGTGTCTTTTTGCCGGTCGATCTGTTCCAAAAAAACGGGACCGATCAACGGTGTATTGCCAAACGACATTTGCGCCCGAGCATTGATGAACCCGATTCAAGCCAGGCTTTTTTTCAACTTTAGACAGCAAGTGCGACACCGGACCGGTTGCAGGCTGGTGGGAATCAATCAGCGATTGTCCTTCCGGCCACTCGTGCGTGCGGGCCAGCCATGGGAACGGTGATGGACTGGCGCCCCAGGCAACCGACCCGAACGGGCACGAGGTGACACCAGAATGACTTACCGGATACGGCTGCGCTTCAAGTTCGTGGGCGTCATGCTGGAGCGCCGGGTATCGCCTCACCCGGCAACGGCACATTGCCCGGACGGGGCTGTGGATCATGGCGGGACTCGTCCTCGCCTTGGCATCACAGCTCGCCCGGGTCCACAGTGTCCAAAGCGACACGATGAGAGTCTCGGCCTGCCTGAAGGCGGCTATACCGCTTTTCCTCGTCCTCCTGTACATGGTCTTCCAGCTTGACTGGGGAGTTTTTGCCTCATGACCGCGCTTCAACAGTTCCGCATCATCGGATGGCTCGAAGGGACGTCTTTCCTCTTCCTGTTACTCGTCGCGATGCCGCTGAAATACCTCGCCGGCCTACCGTCCGCCGTCCGGATCACAGGCAGCGTCCATGGCCTGCTGTTCCTCTTGTTCATGGCGGCCCTATTTCGCGTGGTCCTCGAACGGCGCTGGCCAATTCAACGGACCGTCATCGCCTTTGTGGCATCGCTCGTCCCGGGCGGCACCTTCGTCTTTGACCGTTCGCTGAAACGTGAGATGGCGGGCTTGCCGCCGGCCACCGGTTCAGAACCCGCTTCATCGCTCTGATGGCAGCCCGGAAAACAGGGCACGGGGTTCCCAGGCCGCACCGATCCCCATGCGCCTTGATACTATGCAAGCACCGCCCACGCTCGTGGCGGTCGTGCCCTGACAGGAGAATCCCATGCTTGCCAAAGGTGATAAATTTCCCGACTTCACGCTGCCCGACCAGAATGGCAAATCCGTCTCGCTGGCCGACCTCGCCGGCCATTGGGCCGTGATCTACGTCTACCCCAAAGACGACACCCCCGGCTGCACGATCGAGGGTAAAAGCTTTACGGCCCTGAAGCCCGAGTTTGCGGCCATCAATGCCGTTGTTTACGGCCTGAGCGCCGACGATGTCGCTTCCCACAAGGCCTTTTGCGACAAGTTCGACTTTACGATCTCCCTGCTGGCCGACACCGAGACATCCCTGCTGAAGGCCGCCGGCGTGGGCCAGAGCGAATACAAGGGCACCGCTTACTGGGACCGGACGACGTTCCTGATCGATCCCAAGGGCGTCATCAGCAAGGTCTACGAAAAAGTGGACCCCAACGGCCACGACCAGGCCGTGCTGGCGGACATCAAGGCCCGGCAGACCGCCACGACCTAAATGGAAACACCACCATGCCTGACCGGCTGCCGATGTACCGCAAGGCACTCGTCATGGGACTTGCGGGGCTGACCCGATGAGTCGCTCGCTCGACGACCTCCTCGCCCTCCTCGACCTGGAACCCCTCGACGTCGATCTGTTTCGTGGCCGCTCGCCGGCCACGTCACGACAACGCGTCTTCGGGGGCCAGGTGGCCGGTCAGGCCCTGATTGCCGCCAGTCGGACGGTGGCAGAGGACCGGCTGGTCCATTCCCTGCACGCCTACTTCGTGCGTCCCGGCGATCCGGCCACCTCGATCATCTATGCCGTCGAACGCATTCGGGACGGCCGCTCGTTCAGCACCCGCGGGGTGGTGGCCCGCCAGCATGGCCAGACGATCTTCCACATGTCCGCCTCGTTTCAGGTCGGTGAGCCCGGACTGGACCATCAGGAGATGATGCCGCAGGTGCCGCCTCCCGAGGGCCTCCCCACCCCCAGGGAGCTTGTCGAGCAGCAGGCGGGCGCCCCCGTCGTGACCACGGCCTGGGACGAATGGAATGCCATCGACCTGCGGGTGATCGAGGCCGGTGCGGCCGAGGGCGGGCACCAGCGCGTCTGGCTGAGAATCGCCGAGCCCATGCCGGATGCCCCCTTGCTGCACGTCTGCGCCCTGGCCTATGCCAGCGACCTGACGCTCCTGAGCGCCGCACTGGCGCCGCACGGCCTCACCTACGAGACGGATGGGCTCCAGGTGGCCTCGCTGGACCATGCGATGTGGTTTCATCGGCCCTGCCGGGCGGATGAATGGCTCCTCTACGACCAGGTTTCGCCATCGACGTCGGGCGGCCGGGGACTGGCATCGGGTCGGATTTTCACGCAGGACGGCCGTTTGGTGGCCTCCGTCATCCAGGAAGGCCAGATGCGCCTGGTCCCGACCCACTGACTCTGATCCCCATCATGCGGGCGCCAGGCGCTTGCACTCCCGACGTGCCACGGCGTGCCCTTGATGGGGCAGGCACTACCTGCCAGCGGATTACAGTGACGGTTTGGAGACGCCGACATGATTGAACAAGACGTAGACAGCGGTGACCACACGCAACGCGACCTGACCGACGAGAGTCTGCGGGTCGAGCGTGACAAAGCTGACGCCGGCGTCACCCTCACACGTGAGGCCCTCGAAGAGGCGGCTGACGAGGTGGTGCGGCTTGCCCGCCAGCGTGCCGACGAGGTCATCCAGACAGCTCGGGACGACGCCGACCGTGAGCTCCCCCCCCAGTCGACGGCCACGGAAGCCCGCTCCGAGCGTGCGCGCACCGAAGCGGACGACCTGCTCGAGTACGAACGGGCCAATGCGGATGCCGTGCTCAAGTACGAGCGGGCGGAACGGAAGCGCTACCTGGCCGACTTTCTGGCCGTAGAACGCGAAGCCACCGACACGGACCTGATCGGCGAACGGAAGCACGCCGATACGGCGCTCGCAGCCCGGGACGCGGTTCTGGCCACCGTCAGCCACGACCTCCGCTCCCTGCTGGGCGGCCTCTCGCTCAACGCCGAAATGCTGGTCAACCATGCCCCCGACGGTAAAAGCGGTGACAAGACGCGCCGTCACGCCGCCACGAGCCAAAGGCTCGTTTCGCGGATGAACCGGCTGGTCAACGACCAGCTCGATATCACCAGTATCGAGGCGGGCAGGCTCGCCCTCCTTCCCGAGCCGGTCGAAGTCACCAAGCTCCTCAGCGATACGCTGGAGGCGTTCGAACCGATCGCCGTCGCGGCGGGCATCACCCTCGATGCAGACGCTGTCGACCTGCCGCCGCATGCCACCCTGGACGGCGGACGGATCCTGCAGGTGCTCGCCAACCTGATCAGCAATGCGATCAAGTTCACCCCGGCCCAGGGGCGGATCTCGATCCGGATCACTGCCGAGGCCGGCGAGATCCACTTTGCCGTGCAGGATACGGGGATCGGCATTCCCGAAGCGGCCCTGCCGAGCGTGTTCGAGCGATTTCGTCAGGTCAGCGCGGATCGCCGCGGTCTGGGTCTCGGCCTGTATATCTCCAAGAGCATCATCGAGGCGCACGGCGGCAGGATGTGGGCCGAAAGCACCCTGGCCGTCGGCAGCACGTTTCATTTTGCCCTGCGGGCGGAGCCGGTCAGCACCTGAGCTGCCGCCAAGGGCCAATCAACGGTGCCTACCGCCTCATGTCGGTGACGGGCGTTTTCGGGCCGACGATCTCGAAACTCACGTCAACGGGCCAGGCTTTGCCCAGACCGTTGAGCAGCAGGCCGAATGCCACAGGCTGCGGCCGGCCATGCGCCAGGCCATGGCGAAGCTGCCGAGGACGAGCATGGCGACGGCGAGTCCGATCGAGTCGGACACGGCGCCCCGGAGTCGATGGTCAGCTCTAACGGGGGATAGACCCGCAGCATCCGATCACCGGTGAAGACGGCACACAGGCTTGCAAAGGGAATGTCTCCCACGGGCGTGGGATCGATGGCGGCGGGACTTTGTGCCGCGGGCCAGTCGGCGAGGGCGACGCAGAGGCCCCACCGGATCCAGAGGCTTGGAGCCGGACGTGGGCGCCCATGTGGGTGTCTCCGGACGACGATTACCGCCGCTGCCGGGTCATCTGCATGCCGTGCTTGGGCCGCAGGGTGATCACGGGCTCCATGATAACGGGATGGCCGGCTTTGAGGTGCAATTGGTATCGCTGGGCCATCGTGACGATGATCAGGTGCGCCTCCATGAGGGCAAACTCCCGGCCGATGCACAGCCTGGGCCCACCGCCAAACGGAAAGTAGGCGAACTTCGGCCGTTCCGCCACCTGTGTTGGGGCGAAACGGTCGGGATCGAACCCTTCCGGATTCGGCCAAAAAGCCGGATGACGGTGACTGACCAGCGGGCTGGTGAAGACGATGGAACCGGCCGGGATCGAGTAGCCGCCGATCTCGTCCGCTTCCTTGACGGAACGGGCGATCATCCAGGCCGGTGGATAGAGGCGCATGGACTCCTCCAGCACCTGCCGCGAATACGTCAGCCGGGGCAAATCCGCCAATGTCGGGGCCCGGCCGCCCAGCTCCCGGTCCAGTTCCGCTTCCAGTTGACTGTTGACGGCGGGATTCTTGGAGAGCAGGTACCAGGTCCAGGTCAGGGCATTGGCCGTGGTCTCGTGCCCGGCCAAAAAGATGGTCATCACCTCGTCACGCAACTGCTCGTCGGACATCCCTTCGCCCGTATCCGGGTCCCGGGCGGCGATGAGCATCGACAGCAGGTCCTGCGGCCCGTCGCCGCCGGCACGGCGCTCGGCGATGATCTCGTAGATGAGCCGGTCCAGGACACCCTTGGCCGCGTCGAAGTCCCTGTTCCCCTTGGTCGGCAGCCACTGGGGCAGGTCGAACATGCGGGTGATCCGGCCCATCGCCAGGTGGAGGATCGTGTTCAGGGCCTGGCCGACGTCCTTTGCACTGCCGGCCACGTCCCGGCTCAGCAGCGTCAGCCCGACGATCCGCAGAGTCAGAGCCATCATTGAGTCGGCGATGTCGATGGGGGCGGTAAGATCGGTTTCCGCATCCCAGGCATCCAGCAGGTCGGTCGTCGTGCGGGTCATCGTCTCGGCGAAGCGGGCGATCTGCTGATGGTGAAAGGCCGGCTGGGCGATCCGACGCTGCCGCAGCCAGAAATCCCCTTCACTCGTCAGAAGCCCCTGACCGAGCAATTCCCGCAGGGCGGCAAAGCCCCGGGTCTGCTTGCCGTAATTGCGAAAATTGTCCACGAGCACGTGTTTGACGTGGTCCGGGTGGCGCAGCAGGTGGCCCACCCGGTTGGCGAACCGGAATCGGACGACGTCGCCGTAAGTATTGGCGCCATTGAGGAACATCCCGATCGCATCCTGCCGCACGTCCGGCAGGTTGCCCAGGAACCGGTGACCCTCGGGCCCCGGCGCGATGGCAGTGGTTGGCACATGTCGCATGATGGCACTCTACCGTACCCCGCAACCGATACAGGGGTTTCCCGGCTCACCTGGGTCATAGAACCACAGCGGCAGTGACCGTCATCCCCGGTGCAACGCACGTCAACGAGGCCACCGCCGAACGCGTCCTGGCGGCGCTCGGCCGGATCGTCCCGGCAACGCACCCGGCCCAGCGGCAGAACCGTTGCAGCATCACGCTTCGGGGGCGTAGCGGTGATGCAGCATCAAGGCGTTGCCCTCCGAGTCGGTGAACATGGCCATCTTGCAGACACCCGAGTCCATGACCTTTTGACCGAACGTCACGCCCTTAGCGGCGAGGGCTTCTGCCGCAGCGTCCACATCCGGGACGGACAGGGCGATGGTGCCGGTGGTCACCGGTCCAGCCGGCATGAGGACGCCGTCCGGCTTGACCAGCGCCAGAGTCACATCGCCGATGTCAAACTCGATCCACGTATCGCCCCACGTCTCAGGCAGGGTCAGTCCCAGCGTGTGACGGTAAAAATGGACGGCCCGGTCCATGTCCTGCACAGGGAGAGTGAGAAAATCAACGCCTGAAATCATGGGACACATCCTATCGAACATACTTTCGATAAAACTATGCCTTTGTTCCAGGGGTACGTCCAGCCCTACGAAACAGACGACAGGTTGAACCGGCATGTTCCGGCCCTGGTGACAGGGCGCAACGGGCCGCCAGGACTACAGGACGGCGGCGACGGCTTTTTCGGTCCGGCCGATGGGCATCCAGCCCAGCGCCTTGTTGAGCATGGGGCTCTTCTGGAAGAGGGTCTTGAAGGCCCCGCCGGAGATCGCGCCCCGGGTGGCGCCGATGGCCGTCAAGGCGCCGATCGTCCTGAAGGCTTCGTGCGTGCCGTCCTTCCAGGTGTCCTTCTGGATGGCGGCGGCGAGCGTCGAACTCGCCGCACCGGTCACGGTCGAGGTCACCGTGGAAAGGATGATCGGGTTGAGCTTGGGGAGGGTGCGAGCGGCTGCGTTGTAGATGGGATTGGCGGTGGCGATGACGGCGCCACTGACGGCCCCATTTTTGGCACCGTAGATGGCGGCTGAGCCGACACCTTCGTACCAGGCCCGTTTCTGGCCCGTGTGGAGGTGATTGTGGATGGTGTTGGCGGCCACTTCGGCGCCGACAAAGGCGATCGAGCGAAACACAGCCCCGCCGATGATCGCTGCCGCCGCAGCCGGCACGGAGCCCCGCTTGAGCATGCTCGTCCGCAGCTTGTCGACGAAGAACGTCGTGCCCTGCGCCAGGCCGATCTCCAGCAGATACTGAGTCTGCGTCGGACGTGCCGCCGAGCTCAGGCTCGTGGCCATCAACCGATGCAGATTGTTCGTCGCTTCCATCTCGCTCACCCCGTCACCTTGGTGTTAATCATCGACGACGGCGGGGCCACAATGGGTAATCGTCAGGCCAAGCTCACCTTAAGTTCACGTGAGAACGGGTCAGCTGGTCGGCATAACCGAGCCCGCGATGGTTCGGCCTTGGGCGCTATCTGCCCGATTCCAGCCAATCGGCGGCACGCCGTGGGACATCGGCCCATACCCGCGCCCATGCGCTTTACCTGAACTTTGGGCCCCCTTAAGAAGGTTGCCACGACAAAACGACGGTAGCCCCTCACGGATGACTGCGGTGAACCGAGGCAAAGCGAAAGGGCGTGGCACGATGGCATGGACACTTCGGGGTTGGGCCGGCGTTCCGGTGGCCATGCTGATCGCCTGTCAGGTGGCCGCTTGCGGTACCCCCGCCTCCCTGCCGGGCAACCTGACCGACAGCCGGCTTGCGGCCCAGGCCGCACGTGCCCGACTGGAGACCGTGACGGTCGAGCCGGTCGGTGACAAGCTTTACCTCAACCAGCCCGCAGGCCGGACGACGATCGAGCCCGTCGGGGCCAAGACCTACATCACCGGTCCCACAGGCAGAACGATCATCGAGCCTGTCGGCGACATGTTCTACGTGAACGGGCCGGCCGGCGAAGCCCGGATCGAGCCTGTCGGCCCCAAAACCTACCTGAGCGGTCCGGTCGACATCGTCACGGTGCTGCGGTTCGGCAAACGTTCCTATGCCCTCGAAGGCGGCGCCCTCTCCCCAATTTTTGCCGTCAACGGCCTCAAGCTGGCCTTCAACGACGTCGGAGACTTCCGGATCCTCCAGCTCAACACGGCCGTCGGCCGCGACCAGGCAATGTACCCGGCCACCAAAATCAGCCTTTTCTGGAGTCCCCGGCTCTAATCGGACGGCAGGTAGGGGTTTAGAGACTCTCTCAATCCACGAGACCGAGCCTGGCACCGCATGGCTGCGCCAGGCTCGGTCTTGTGGATTGGGCGGGTTGTCAGCGAACGTCAGGCGTCCACGTCGTGGGAACCGTGCCGGCTGCCCGCGACCCATGCCCCGAAAAACACCGTCACCCGACGATGAACGGCAGGACGACCAAGGGCAAAAATGCGCCCAGCATACGCCGAAAGTCGCACATCGACACCACTTGCTTTGCCGGCGTACGCTCGGGATGTTTCCCCGACATAATCAAGAGGTTTCCGATGGCCAGCCCGCCCGTGGAAGCCCCCCCAAAACGTACTGTCACGTGCGGCCCGCCATGCTGGCAGAATGGCCGGCCCGCAGTGAGGGGGCGGCCATTCGGCGGCCACGTCGAGATGGAGGGCTCGGTCACCCTGTTTCCGCGCCATGGGATCAAGCCCACCCTGCACCGGCGGGGAGTCTGACGGCGACGCCGCCGCTCAATCGGCGGTGACGGTCACCGTGCCGATGGCTTTAAACCCGGCACTGACAGCCGTCCGCACCGTGTAGGTGCCCGCCGTGGTGAATCGGGCTGCGAATTTTTCGGTATGGCTCTGGGCGAGCGCCTCGCAGCGGGGGCCATCGTTGGGGAGTGGGTAGCCGATCAGGCTCAGATCGACGGTCCGGGCGGCCTCGTCGATGCGCAGCGACGGCGTGTAGGCAAAGTCGCAAAAGGCATACTCGCCGCCCGTCGCCGACACCGTCGTCGCCATGCCGACTTTGGCCGTTGTCGGCCCGTCGTAGCTGAGGAACGTGTACGGTGTCGGCGTCACGGGTTTGTCGCTGACGATCAGTGTGCCCAGGGGTGTATAGGTGCCCGCCCCGTTCAGAGCCAGGATGACGAAGGCGCCGGTGGTCGTGACGGTCACCGGAAACTCGAAGGTATGGTTCATCTGGGCAGGTGCCAGGCAGTGCGGTTCGTTCGCCGGAACGGGCACGGCCGTGACGCCGAGGCGGATCTGGCGTGTCGATTCGTTGACCGACTGGGTCGGGGTGTACCGGTTGAAGCAGAAGTCATAGCCGCCGCCCGTCGCCTTGAGCGTTACGCTGCCGGGCATGGCCGTCGGCGGACCGTCAAACGTGGTCAGCGTGTAGACGCTGGCGCCGGACGGGGTCGGGCTCGGCTGGCCGCTCACGGAAGGCTGCGGCGTGGGCTTGATCTGGCCGGGCTGAGCGCCCGCGCAACCGGCAAACACTGAGACAAGGCCGATCGAGATGAAACTGCGCATGGCATGCCGCTCTTTCAGGCCCGTCTGACGGGTGACACTGGGGACGGTATCGTCGGGCGACAATTCCCAGCCTCTTCCGGCCGGTGCCTCAACCATCTCAACACGCCGGACCCGCCCGTGCCTACAGGAAATCCAATCGCCATTGCACGCACAACGATGGTCAATCCGTCCAACCCTGGTCACGACAGGGCCGCATGGTCTGGCTGACACGATCAATCCGCATGGGTAGGGGGAGTGGCGGATGACTCCGATTTTCAGGATCGCCCAACTCGGTCTTGCTGCAAGTATCCTCACCAGTCTGGCAGCATGTGGACCGGCGCCCGGCGTCCCGGCCCAGGCAGATTCGCCGACCCAGCGCGGATCGGCAGCCTCGTTCACCGTGCAGAAGCGCCGTGGGCACAGGTTGAATGAGCGCTTTGCTACGCCCCCGGACTGAATGAGGGTGCCCAGACAAATCAGCAGGGTCAACGCCTCTAATTAACAGACACACACTGCGTCCAGAGCGAGTGAGCCAGCACCGTGATGCTGGCTCACTCGCTCTGGACGAGAAACCATCATGGTCCAGACCACGCCTGCACGGTCATCGGCCTCAGCCTGGGCCGGGCCGCCACGGGTAAACACACGATGCACGCATACAGCCTGGCACGCATCGGGCCCATCCTGGTCGCCACCGATTGCCAGCAGCCAGCCCAAGACGACAAGCCCCAACCACTGCACAACGATGGTCAATCCGTCTGACCTTGGTCACGACAGGTGCGCATAGTCTGGCTCACACGATCAATCCGCATGGGTAGAGGGGTGTGGCGTTATGACTCCGATTTTCAGGTTCGCTCAACTCGGTCTTGCGGCAAGTATTCTCTCCAGTCTGGCGGCGTGTGCGCCGGGGCCCGGCGTCCCGGCACAGGCCACGTCGCCAACCCTGCGCGGGTCGGCAGCCTCGTTCACGGTGCAGCAGCGCCGTCGCCTGTTGCGGCGGCCCTCGCTGAATCAGGGCGCCCAGACCAATCAGCAGGGGCAGAACATTGGCGGCGGCGGATTTGGCGGGATCAACCAGGGCGCCCAGACCAACCAGCAGGGGCAGGTCTTCCCCGGCGGCGGCTGGGGAGGTGGCCTGAACCAGGGTGCCCAGACCAACCAGCAGGGGCAGGTCGTCGGCGGCGGCGGATTTGGTGGGATCAACCAGGGCGCCCAGACCAACCAGCAGGGTCAGGTCTTCCCCGGCAGTGGCTGGGGCGGTGGCCTGAACCAGGGTGCCCAGACCAACCAGCAGGGGCAGATCGTCGGCGGCGGCGGCTCTGGTGGGATCAACCAGGGCGCCCAGACCAACCAGCAGGGGCAGGTCTTCCCCGGCGGTGGTTGGGGCGGTGGCCTGAACCAGGGTGCCCAGACCGACCAGCAGGG
>JACMPN010000046.1 GCA_014377495.1 Candidatus Sericytochromatia bacterium | reverse complement strand
TGCCAGGCAAGGCACAGTGACGAAGCGTACGGGGTAGTCCGGTGAGACACTGTAACGCAGTCTTGGCGCAGTCATGCGGTGCCAGGCGACCGATCGTTGATTGAGATAGCCCCTAAGGCTCCCCCTCACCCTGCTGCAAGCGGGCCAACTGCTGCCGCCGCCGGCGGTCCCGCCGTTCAATGCGCCGTAGCCGTCGCTGGATGGCCAGTCTCTGATTGATCACGTCCGGCTCACCTGGGAACAGGTCCGGGACCAGGGTGAAGTGCAAAGGCTGGTCAACAGGACGGTATGCGGTGATCGTGGCGGCAATGCCGATCAGGAGCAGGCCGCAGAGCCAGGCGTTCCACCGGGCCGGTTCGAGGGTCTGGCCGTACAGCCAGGGAGACAGGAACTCCAAGGTGCCCAGGACGGCGAGGCTCCGTTGAGTCCAATTGGCACCCCGGGTGCCATAGGCCCGCCAGACTCCGGCGCCCACGGTCAGGGTGCCGGCGGCCAAGTCATTGACGAGGTTTTGCCAGGATCCCTGTGGATACAGGATGACGGGCGCCAACATCAGCCACAGGCCGATGGCTGTGGCACACAGTCCGAGAAAGCGCATGGTCCGCATTGCCAGACGTCCTCCGGCCCCAAGTCTCGCGCCCGGCCGGGTGCGATGCTTGCTCTGGACTGGGTCGCGTGTGTCCGGGCCCACCCCGACGCAGGCAGGAGGCCCCAGCCGGGCTCCGCCGGTTCCAAGACGCTGGCGTTACCAGAAGGCCAGGTTGTGGTTGTTCAGGTAGTCCGTCAGCCGGGCGAGCATCTGCTGTTTGACGCTCAGCTTGTCACAGGCGGTGCTGCGGCTCGTCCACATCTCCTGGAACATGGCTTCGTACTTGTCGGCAGCGGGACCGGCACAGACGAAGCTCGTCTCCCGGAAGTTGCGGAAGGCGTTGGGCGTCCAGTTCGTCGACCCGGCAACTAGGCGTGTGCCGTCGACCACCATGGCCTTCATGTGCAGTTCCTGGTTGACCCGCCAGGGCTTGAACCAGCGGACCTGGGCACCGACCTTGAGCAGTTCGCGGGCGGGCATGACGTTGGGGATGCCGTTGGGGAGGGCGCCGACGCCGTATTTCTTCAGCCGGTCGCCCTTGGGGTCGAGCATCACCCGGACGTCGATGCCACGCTGGTAGGCGGCGGCCAGGGCCTTGGCGATTTCGGCGTCGCCGAACTCGTACATCGTGACGTGGATGCTGCGCTTGGCCCCGGCGATCTCGGAGAGCACGAGCTCTTTGTTGTTGCGCTGTTGCGGCGCCGTCTGGGCCAGGCGGATCAGGCCCGTGGCCTTGGTTTTCAGGACGCTGGCGGGGTCCTTGCCGATGGTCCATTCGGCATCGAGCATGGCGCTCAGCTCGACGGCGGTGGGGCCGGTGAATTTGAGGGTCAGGTCCCGGTTGGGCCGGGCGAGGTCGTCGAAGTTCATGCCGCCCATGAAGGCCGTGTTGCCGTCGATGACGACGATCTTGTTGTGGTCGATTTGCAAACGGTCCTGGAGCTTGTTGACCATCTTGCCGAACAGCGCCAGCGGGTAAAACTTCATCCCGACCTTGCTCAGGCGGAGGAAGTTCACCACCTTGCGGATGCCGTCGACCGTGGGGCCGCCCAGACCGAGCTTGGGATCGAGCATCACCTTGACGTCGACACCAGCCTCGGCCCGTTCGGCGAGCACTTTGGCGATGGTCATCCCGATATCGCCGCCGAGCAGGTAGATATCAATCTGGATGCGAGTCTGGGCCGCTTTGAGCGATTCGATCAGCTCCGGGAAAATCTCTGTATCGTCGATGAGCAGCTTCGTTTCGTTTTCGCGGGCCGTCGGATCGACCAGGAAGGACGACGGGGCAGGCGTGGCCGGCGTGGCGTCATCGGAGCCGGGGCTGGCATCGGCAGCCTGGACCAATGCCTGGGTAAAAAACGTTTCGGCGTCGGTCTGTTCGGCGGCCGTCGGCTTGATACCGAGATCCTGAAAGACAGCCTTCGTTTCGGTGGCGGCCACGACGGCAGGCTTGGCGGGCAGGGCTTTTTTGGTCACGGTCGGTTGGGCTGCCGGCGCTTTGGCTGCGGTCTGGGCCAACGGGGCCGTCATCGCCGGGGCCGCCGCCGTCAGGCTGGAAGGCAGCGTGGCACAGGCGCCCGTCATCAGGCTGATGAGCAATGCAGCCGCTCGGTTAGTCTGTTTCACCGATCCGCTCCCCCATCCCCACCGCAGTCCTCCGCAGTGTCTCTGGCGTGTTATCGGCCTTGGCGGGCTGAAAATGGCTATAAGATGTCGTTAAAGTTTGTCAAACAACGCCCGTTGGCGAGGCTGGGAAATCAGGCGCGATCCGGCATGGTCGGCCCCCTGCGTGGTGCAAGCGACAGCCTCTTAGGGGGAAGCCAAAAGCCGGGCGCCCGGGAGCTTATCGAGCTGGTCATTGGTCAAAAGCTTCTTGATGGACAGGAAGTTTTCGAGGGTGGACATCTCCAGCTGGGCCGTCAGGGCACTGCGCTCCTTGACGAGGCTTCGCAGGCGATTGGAGTCGGCGCTGGCAGTGATCATCAGCTTGTCGATCTCGATGCGGCGCAACTCGATGTCCGAGCGCAGCCGGATGGCCATGCGCTGAAAGTCGAGGCGGAGCAGGTTGATGCGGCGGATCTGGTCCTGTGACAGGTTCAGCGTGCCCCAGTCCAGGGCACCGGGGGCGTTCAGGGGCGGCCGGGGGATCTTGACGGCCACGGCAGGCAGCGCGACGGCGCCGCACAGGCTGATGCAGCCTGCCAGCAACCAACGGGTAAGACGATGGTGGCTCATTGTCCCCACTCGTCCAGGAGGCTGGGCGACGACAGGTTCGTCGACTCACCCAGCAACAGGTCCTCGGAGCGCAGCGTCACGGCGACCAGTTCGACCCGCTCGTGCTTGAGGGGCGTCACGGAGGCGGTCTGGGTCGTGGTGCCGGGCTGCAGGTAGATGAGGATCCCCAGCACGAGCATGCCGGCGGCCATGGCCGAGGGCCATTGCCAGCCCATCCGGTGCACGGTCCCCGCCACGATGATGGGCGTCGGACGGACCTTGGGGACCCGGGCGGCCACGCCGAAGGCGAAGCCGATGGGCGCCGCCTGCCTCGGCAGGGCCGTCACGGCCGCCGACAGGCGGGTAAAGGACGTCAGGACGGCTTGGCACTCGGCGCAGACCTCGAAGTGGGGTTGCAGCCGGGCCCGATCGGTGACGCTGAGCTCACCATCGTGATAGGCGTGCAGGTCGAGCCGATCCGGGCAGGCGGGGACGACGGTGGCGGCGATGCGGGCGGCGAAACCGACCCGGACCGGCGCTGCCGGCAGCAGCTGGATCGCCCGGGTCAGCAGGTCCCAACTGGTCATGCGGGCCGTGCAGGGCTCACAACCGGCGACATGCTCGGCCAGTGCGACGGGCAGCGTGTGCTCGACGACCAGCTCGGCAGGCTCCGGGCAGGCGACGATGTGCGACGTGACGGCGGGGATCGGCAGGATCTGCACGCCCCGTCCGAGGAACTGAAACTGAGCGACCACCTGGCGGCACTCACCGCAGGCGGCGAGATGGGTGTCCATGGCAGCCGTGGCGGCGCCCAGCTCACCGTCGACTTTGGCCGACAGATCGGTTCGGCTGGGGCAGAGGTCTAATCCGAGGACCGTGACGGTCAGGGTCGGGGCCGTCGGCGTGGGCAGGGCCCGGACGGCACCCGTCAGCGCCTGCAACTGCACCGTCCGCTGACTGCAGGGGGCACACTCGGCGAGATGCTCGGTGAGCTCACCCATCCCGGCTGTCGTCAGCTCGCCATCCACCCAGGCCGACAGATCGGCAAAGGGCGGGCAAACCGGGAGCTTGGCCATCAGGCGGGAGAGGAAGTCGGGCTTGGCCTTGTAGCCGGGCAACTGGCGCAGGGCGTCGCCGAGGCTGACGGGCATCGCCTCATGCTGGCGGCAGCTCGGGCAGATCTCCAGATGGGCCGCGACGGTCGGGTCATGCGCATCGGCAAGGGCGGCAGGCGCCGGGCAGGTCAGGATCAGGTCGAGCCGGTCGGCAAAGTCGGCCGGGACCGGGGCATCGGGGAACAGGGCGAGGGTGCGGGTGAGCGCCGCCACGCTGCCAAGCCAGCCCTGACAGAGCAGGCAGCCGGCCAGGTGGTCGCCCAGGCGGGACTTTTCGGGCTCGGGGAGTTCGTTGTCCCAAAAGGCACTGAGGCTGATGAAATCATGCATCAGCTGTCACCTCGCCACGCAGGTAACCGGAGAGATCGGCAATGAGCCGTTCCCGGGCCCGGGCAATCCGGGACTTGACTGTGCCGAGGTTGATGGACAACGCTTCGGCGATTTCTTCATATGACATCTGCTGGACTTCCCGCATGACAATCGCCAGACGGAAGGCTTCGGGTAACCGACGGATCGCTTGGTCGAGATGATCCTGCCACTCGGAGTCGAGCAGCCGGTCTTCGGGCAGGGGCCCGAGATCCGGCAGGTCCAGGTGCAGCTCGCTGCCCTCGTCACCGCCGAACGGCTCATCGATGCTGATATCCAGACGACCCCGCTGGCGCAGTTTGTCGTGGAAAGTGTTCAACGCCACGCGGTGCAGCCACGACCGGAACACTTCCGGTTTTTGCAGCTGGGGCAGGGAGTTGTACACCTTGAGCCACGCATCCTGGGCAAGATCGTCGATGTCGACACCTGCCGGAACAATCCGATAGTAGAGATTGAACACGAGCTGTTGATAGCGCTCGACAAGCTCCGCAAAGGCGCGCCTGTCTCCCGCTTGGCAGCGGCGGATCAGCGCAACATCTACGGGTATGTTCATCAAGAGCCTCGGTCTTCCGATGTGACCTTCCGCACTGGAGACGGATCCGCGCGCTTGTTTGTTCCCCGGCACGTCGCAAATCCTGGAAGGCGGCTCCTAGCGTAACGTCGGCGGGCAAGGAGCGTCAAACCTCGCGACGATGCGGCGTTTCCCCGCTTCACCCGCCGCTTTGGGATGGCCCCTGCCCGGCGCCCAGCCCGGCCCATTGAACACTGGCCCGGTAGCGACTTAAAATGAGTGTCAGGGGTCGGTCCCTCCGGAGCGGATTGCCGGTCGCCGCCCGGTGCGTTTTTTGCGCAAGGATGAGGCTGTCATGCAGATACATGGACCGGATCCCGGCTTCGTCAGGCCCGTCGAGGCCCCGCTGCCCAACTTCACCGTCCCCTCCGTCCAGTCCGTGGTCGCCGTCAGGGCGCCGGATATGGCCATGGCCAGCGACAACAGCGTCGCCTTTCAGGACCCCCAGCGGGACGGCCGCCGTAGTCTGTATCAGGAACTGGGCGGCAAATACATCGGCTTTTTCCGGACCAAGGACCTGAACCTGCACCGCCCGCTGAATATCGAGCTGGATTTCGGCCCGTCGGCGGCCCATCAGGAGTTCATCATCACGATGGAGGCCTTTTTGGAGACGGGATTCAGCAGCATCCATCACAGCCTCGGCCTGACCGCCAACCTGACGGCCGGCGACGACGGCCGGTTCGTGGCGATCTTTCCACCCCTCGTCAAGGTGTTGGCCGATCCGGCGGCGATCCTCGGGTTCCACGTCTACGCCTTTCCGATGACCGGGGCCGGCCGTGTGCAGAAGCCCGATGTGGCGGCACAGCAGGCGGGCGTGGCGACGGCCGGCAAAATCAATCTCCGGCCGAAAGGCCGTTTCGACAGCTCCGGCTAAGAGACTATCTCAATCAACGAGACCGAGCCTGGCGCCGTAGGGCAATGCCAGGCAAGGCACAGTGACGACGCGGACGGGGTAGTCCGGTGAGAAACTGTAACGCAGTCCTGGCATTGCCCTACGGTGCCAGGCG
>JACMPN010000477.1 GCA_014377495.1 Candidatus Sericytochromatia bacterium | reverse complement strand
CACTTTGGCCTCGGCCGCCCCGCCGCCCACCCCGACCCCGACGTTCGGTCGGTAACCCCCCGAAAAAAAGCCGGGTCCCGGGCCAGGACCGGGGCTTTTTTGCGGCAGGACGGCCCAGCCCCCCCGCCTACACCGTTCCTCCGCCGGGACGAGGGACTTTTAGGGGTACGTTGTTTGGTCCCGGAGCAATCCCGGACTTGGGGGCTGAGCCATCCTGCCGGGGGAAGGGTGAACCTTTGGTCAGGTGACCCCGGGCACGCCTTCCGGGTCGGGCATGAGAATGCGGATGACCGTGCCCAGGTCCGGTTTGCCGATGATCAGCTTGCCGCGCAGGTCGTCCTGGACGAGGGTGACGATGATCCGCCAGCCCAGGTTTGCCGAGGTGTGTGGGTCGAAATCAGCGGGCAGGCCCACGCCATCATCGGCCACCTCGATCATCAACCCTTCGCTTTGACGCTGCAACGTCACATCGATGTGCCCCGTCGTCCGTCCGGCAAAGGCGTGCTTGGTCACGTTCTGCAGCAGCTCGTTCAGCACCAGGGCCACCGACGTCGCCGCAGCGGACGGGAAGAGGATCGTGCCGTGACTGTGCAGGGTCGTCGTGATCGCCGTCTCCGGACCGATCATGCTCTGCAAGGCGGCCGAAAGGATGTTCGACGCCAGCTCGTTCAAATCGACGACCTCGACCGCCTGCTGGGACAGATACTCGTGGACCAGGGCGATCGAGTTCACCCGGCTGATGCTCTCAGCAAGGACCGTCTGGGCTTCACTGTTCTTCGTGCGGCGGGCTTGCAGACGCAGCAGGGAGACCATCGCCTGAAGGTTGTTTTTGACCCGGTGGTGGACCTCCTGGATGATCGCCGACTTGACCGCCAGCTGCTGGTCCTTGTGGCGCAACTCGGTGACGTCTCTCAAGACGAGGACGGCGGTCTCACGCAGCGGCACGAGCCGGACGAGGATCGTCGTGTGGCCCCAGATCAGCTCCTGCTCGGCATACAGGGGATTCATCTCCAGCACCCGCCAGGTGCCGCTGTCGAACCGGTCGTTGAAATCCGCCCCTTCGAGCAGATCCCGGATGCCGAGCAGGCGGGCTAGATTCGTCGCCATCGGGTCGGCCAGGACGATGCGGCCGTCAGAATCGACGGCGATCATCGCATCACCGGGTAGCATCGGCGGCAGACTGCGCGTCTCGTGCCGGGCCATGGCCACGACCTCTTCGACCATCTCCTGCCCCAGCCGACGATACAGATCCTGCCAGGGACCGTGGCGGACCACCTCGTTCAGGTTGCGGGCGACGACGATGACGCCGACCATGGCGTCTGCGGAATTGCGGACCGGATAAACCCGCTGCTGCAGCGGCAACCCGTTGATGATGTCGCCGTCATGGCCGACACAGGCATCGCCGGTTGCCAAAGCCTGGGCGAGCAGCGGCGTGCGGCTCAGCGGCGTGATCACGTCCAGGTGGCTGCGCCGGAAAAAGGAGGGGGCCCAGCCGGGTTTGGCTTCACCGATGATTTTCAGCCGGTCGGCGTCGATCCGCTGGTGCAGATGCAGATCGGCCGGCAGGAAGCTGGCCAGGAACGGCAGGCTGCCCTTGATCGTCGTCAGGATCGTCCCCTGCGGGACGGTCGTGGGATCGGACAGCCGCCGGGCCGGCAGTTCCTGGATGCCGCCGATGCGAAACATCACCGCCCCCGATCAGCGCAGGATCGGCTTGATGAAGGCAAACTTGCGCCGGCCCACCTGCAGCACAGACCCTTCGGGCTTGGCCTGCAGGCGCTCACGCAAATCCTCGCCGGGACGGGACAGCCTGTCCCCGTTGAGCCCCACCCCGCCGCCGACGATCAGGCGTTTGGCCCCACCACGGCTGGCCGCAAACCCGGCCACGTCCGCCAGTAGAACCGCACCGCTGAT
>JACMPN010000045.1 GCA_014377495.1 Candidatus Sericytochromatia bacterium | reverse complement strand
CCCCCGCCCGCCCCGTCGGGGCAGCCGAGACCCCGCCGGCATCCCCGGCCTCCCGCACGCCGACCCTGGAAATCCCGGACGTCGTCGTCGAAGGATCGGAGCTGCCGGAACAGGCCCTGCCCAAGGTGGCACCGGCCGATCCGAACATCGACACCCCGTTCAGCCCGCCGCCCCTGGGACCGAGTGTCACCGGCGACAGCCTGGGCGAGTTGTCCTTCAAGACGGAGCCGCCGCTCTTTCCCACCGAAACCCTGACCGCCAAAGACGCCCGCACCCGGCTGTCCGGCAGCTTTGGCGGCCCATCCTGGTTTCAGCTCACCGGGTGGGATGCCCGGCAACTCGGGAATTTCCATAGTCTGCTGCAGGGCGACGTGACCCAGGGGACGGGCTTGCAGGCACCCTGGCAGCATCAGGCCCTCGCCACGGGGTTCGGTTGGGCGAAAGACGGCTGGCGCTTCAGCCTGGGGGCGGATGGCGAGCGGACGGCCCGCTTTGCCGACGCCAGTGCCGGCCAAGTCTGGGGGAATGGCCGGCTCAGCGCCGTGCAACCGCTGGGACCGACGGGGGCCGATGCATTGACCTATCGGCTGAACTGGGAATCCGGCGCTGTCTGGGGCAACAAGCTGGACAATCAGGCCCACGGCGGTGATCTGGCCGTGCGCTGGGAACCGTTGTGGGCGGATCACCGACCCCTGGTCGACGTGGGTGGTGGTTTCCATTGGTCACACCCTACGACCTGGGCCACCGGTACGGTGCTCGTCGCCGACCGGTTCGTCTGGGGACCATCGGACTGGGAAGCCGGGTTGAAGTATCAGGCCATCGGTCAGGACCATTCCGTGGCCCCGTTGCTGCGGGCGAATTTCCGGGGCTGGCCTGAAACGATCCTGTCGGCCAGCCTCGATGGCGGGCAGCAGGCCCCTTTTGCCGGCTCCGTGCTGCGTCAGCGTCCTTTTTCCGTGTTCGGCGGGGGGCTGCGCAGTGAATATGCCGTCGTCCACGGGCGTTTCGGCTTGGAGCGGCGCTTGGCCAAGGGCCTGGTGATGGGCCTGGGCGCCGATGCGGCGGGTGTGGATCGGCGGCTGTACTGGAGCCAAGTTGGCGCTGGCCCCTTTTGGCAGCTGAAGAATGCCGAGGCGCCGATGCTGGTTTGGGGTGGCGGTGCCGGTATCCAGTACGATCTGGGACCCATGACGCCCTTTGTCCGCTACCGCTTCCAGCAGGCCTCGGCGACGGAACCGAATCTGCCGACAGACGGCAGCCACGACCTGCGGGCCGGGGTGACGTCCGTCGTGGGCCGATTCAGCGGCGAAGTCTCCACCCACCTGCAAGCCTGGAACCTCAGCCCACTGGCGAGCGGTCGGGAAGCCGGTGCCCAGCCGAATGTACTGCTCCTTGATTGCGCGCTCGCCTATGATATAACGGACACCGTGCAGGTGCACTTTCGGGTCTCTGATGCGGTTTTGCGCAGCAGTGACCTGCTTCCTGGCTATTGGGAGCCGGCCTTTACGGTTATGGGTGGCCTCGGGGCCAAATTTTAACGGGCACCGGCTCGCCCGGTTTTGATTGAGGAACGCATGGAAAACGGCTTTGGCGGGATTGAAACGATACTGACAGCGGGCGGCAGCATGGTCATCCCCATCCTGCTGGCCTCCATCTGGTCGGTGTCGATGCTCATCGACGGTCTCTGGCAGGCGCGACGGGCCAGTACCCGCCTCGAAGTGCTGCCCCTGATCGACAAAAAGGGCCTGAACCCGGATGAGCTGCGGGGCAACGACCCAGTGACCACTCTGTTCCGCTTTCGCCTCGAAAACCCGCAGGCCACGCTGGCCGAGCTCCGGGACATGCGGGAGCACGTCTTCGCCAAAGTGGAGCGCCGCTTCAGCTGGTTGAGCACCCTGTCGGCGATCGCCCCATTGTTTGGCCTGCTGGGCACCGTGTTCGGGATGATCAAGATTTTTCACATCGTCAGCGTTACCAAACCGACCAATCCGATCGCCGCCCTTTCGGGGGGGATCTCCGAGGCCCTCATCGCCACGGCCGGCGGGCTGATCGTCGCCGTCATCGCCTCGCTGGGGTATCACTTCCTCACCAATCGTTTCGCCTCGGTCGAGGCGGATACCGAGCGTTGGCTGACCAGGGCCAAGGCCCGTCCGACGGAGGATCCCCGCATTGCCCGTTAAACGTCAGCGGCGGCCCACCCATTTCGAGCTGATCCCGATGATCGACGTGATGATGATCCTCACGTTGTTTCTGGCCCTGATGGCGTTTATGCCACAGTCGCCCCATGCCATGGAAACAGAGCTGCCGAGCGCCAAGAGCGGCACCGACGTCCCGATGAACATGACCGTGGAGCTCTCCAAAGAGGGCATCATCAAGGTCAACGGCAAATCGGTGACTGTGGGACAGTTGGGGCCGACCCTGGCCCCCGAACTGAAGAAGACCCCCGAACTGACGATCATTCTGGCGGCAGACCGGCGGGTGCCCTATGAACAGGTGATGCTGATCCTCGATACGCTCAAACAAAACGGCGTGGCCCGGATCAGCCTGGCCGTCGGCGCGGGCGGAGAAGAGCCCAAACCGTTACCGTAAGGGGCGGACTTTCAGGGCTGAACATCGCTTACACTGCCACTTCACCTCCGGCAACGGGCATTGAAAGAGCGGCTGTATCGCTGATGCCCCCGTCCCCGCTGTGGGGCACTGCAGAAAGGACCGTGCATGGACGTCGCCATCGAAATGCACGCCCTGAGTCGGTCTTTTGCCCAACGCCCGGCCCTGCGTGACATCAGCCTGTCGGTCCATACCGGCGAGGTGTTCGGTGTCCTTGGGCCGAACGGGGCAGGCAAAACGACCACCGTGCGCCTCCTCAACGGCATCCTCAAGCCGGACTCCGGCGAGGCCCGGGTCATGGGCCTGGATCCTGCCACACAGGGCGACGCAGTCCGCCGTCTGACCGGCGTGCTTACCGAGACCCCGTCTCTCTATGAGCGGCTCAGTGCCTACGACAACCTCGCCTTTTTCGGCGCCATGTACGGCCTGCCTGCTGCCGATATCCCCAAACGGATCGACCACGTGCTGAGGGCCCTCGATTTGCGGGACCGGATGCACGATGCGGCGGGCGGATTCAGCAAAGGCATGAAACAACGCCTCGCCATCGCCCGCGCCATGCTGCATAACCCGCCCCTGTTGTTTTTGGACGAACCGACAGCCGGTCTCGATCCCGGCGCCGCTGAAGAGGTCAATGTCCTGATCGCCGACCTGAAGCGCCAGGGACACACAGTCTTCCTTTGTACACACCGGTTGGTCGAGGCCGAAAAGGTCTGCGACCGCTTTGCCCTGTTTGCCCAAGGCCGTGTCCTGGCGATCGGCACCAAGGAGGCGCTGGTCAGGCAGATCTGGCCGGATCACGAAGTCGTCCTCGAGTTCATGGGGGGCGTGCCCGCCTTCCCCAAGGTGCCCGGGATGATCGAATTCCGGGTGGGTGGGCGCACGATGGTCGTCTCTGTCGCGCACGAGCGGATCATTCCCCAGGTCGTGGCGGCTGCCGTGGCGGCCGGTGGCGAGCTGCTCCGGGTCGCTCCGGTCGAACACAGCCTGGAGGACGTCTATTTTGCCCTGCTCAGGCACCACACCGGAGCGCTGAAATGAACCGGCGCACCATCTGGGCCATCGCCCGGAAAGACCTGGCGGAAATCGGCCAGGAAAAAGCCGTCTGGCTGCCGATGATCATCGTGCCGGTGATCTTCGTCGTGCTCATCCCCGTGCTGATGCTCATCCTGCCCAGCCTGGCCCCGGCACGGGAGACCAACCAGTTTTCGCCCGCCGTCTTCAAACAGATGCTGGCCCACATGCCCACGGATCTGGCTGCCCAACTGCGGGAAATGCCCCAGGTCAAGAGCCTGGGCATCGTCTTCGCCGGGTACATGTTCGCCCCGATGTTCCTGATCATCCCGCTGATGATGGCCACGATCATCGGCACCAATGCCTTTGTCGGTGAAAAAGAGCGCAAGACCCTCGAAGCCCTGCTTTACTCGCCGGCAACCGATGCCGAACTGTTCACGGGCAAAGTCCTGGCGGCACTCCTGCCCGCCATCACCCTGAGTTGGGTGAGTTTCGCCGTCTATACCGTCGTCGTCAACGCCGCTGCCTGGCCGATCATGGGTCGGGTGTGGTTTCCGACGGCGACCTGGTGGCCGCTGATGTTCTGGGTCGCCCCGGCGATCGCCACCCTGGGCTTGAGCGTCGCCGTGCTCGTTTCGGCAAAAGCCCGGACGTTCATGGAAGCAAATCAGTTGAGCGGCATCCTCGTGCTGCCGGTCATCGGGATGATGGCTGGACAAATCACGGGGGCGCTGTTCCTCAGTACCCCCTTGGCCTTTGTGCTGGGGGCGATTCTCTGGATTGTCGATCTGCTGTTGATCGTCGTGGCAATCCGCACGTTTGCCCGGGCCGAGTTGATCACCCGCCTGTGATCATCATCCGGCCATTGATGCTGCCAATGCGTGAAAATTGCCGTTTTAAGCAAGCGGTCAGTTGAATATTGGGTGATTTGTCGGTGCGTAAGGCTTAATCTGCCTGGACATCGACCGGAGGCCTCACTATACTGCCAGGCAATGAGTGATTGGATTTTTCCACCACAAGCGTTGTTGTTGCGCCGTCATTGGCGCAGGCAGGCGCTGTTTGGGGGAGATAGCCTCGATGCCCGTCTGATGGAGCCGTTGGCTCCTATTTTTTTGTCCTGTTAAGGGTCTTGGCGGGTGCTTGCGCCCGTTTCGGAGCCTAGCCTTCATAACAGGCAAACGCCCGCTTTCCGGGCAGGCCATTGCCCTTCAGCACGCCTGCCTGCGCCCTCGTTGCATACCTGAAGCTGTAAACGCTTTGAAAAGGAGACCCTGGATGAGCCGTACCGTTTTGATGCCCATTTCGCAACCGACCCAGGCGCCATATGACCTACAGAGTCCCCGGCGCATGGCGCTGATCCGGATCTGGGATGCGATGTTCCGTGGGGCCCGCCGTTATGTCGAAGCGAACGGCTTCGTCGGGGTCCACAATATGCCGGAGATCGTCGGCGTCACTGGCGCCTGCGAAAACATCGACACCCTCTTCAAGGTGGATTATTTCGGCAAACAGGCCTATCTGGCCCAAAGCGATCAACTGTACCTCGAACTGATCACACCTTACCTGAAGCGGGTCTATGCCGAGATCCAGAGTTTCCGGATGGAGCCGGAAGCGGACGACCGCCACCTGACGCAGTTTGCCCTGTTTGAGATCGAACATCTCGGCGATCTCGACGAGTTGATCGGTCACCTGACCGGGATCATCCAGTCGATCGCCGCCATGGTGGCCAGCGACTGTGTGGCCGAACTGGCGCACTTTGACCGCCAGCCCGCCGACCTACCTGCCGCTGTATTCCAGCGGATCACCTATTCTGAGGCAGTCGAGATCCTGCAGCACGACTTCCCCGACCTCGCATGGGGCGATGACCTGAAGGCCAACCATGAGCGGCTGCTGACGCAACGGTTCGGCCCCGTCTTTTTGACCCATTATCCGCTGCCGATCAAGTTCTTCAATATGCGGCAAAACGACGAGGATCCCCGGGTGGTCAACTCGACGGACATGCTCCTGCCCTTTGCCGGCGAGTCCGCCGGGGCGGCGGAACGTGAGCACGACTATCAGCGGGTTGCCGAGCGTCTGCGGTCTAGCGACATGTACCACCGGCTCATCGAGTTGGGTGGGACCGATGCTGATTTTGCCTGGTACCTCGATGCCCACAAGGACAAGGACGTGCCATTGCATAGTGGGGCCGGTATCGGCATGGCCCGTGTGGCGCAGTACCTACTCGGCTTGGCGGATATCCGCCAAGCCGTGCCGTTCCTGCTGAACAGCGAGACGCTCCTGTAGCGATCCGGTCATACCGCCCGGTCCGACGATCAGCCGGGCGGTATGCTCCGCAACACCTTGTCGAAATGCCGCAAATCAGCACTGGTACAGCATTTGATGGCCGTCGGTTCCCGCCTTGACACAGCGAATCAAGCTGTTTATAGTGCGGCAAAACGATCTAAATCGTCATGCCAATGACTGAAATGAGTGCGATGGCTTGCGCTATGTATCAATTACGACCATCCAGGTGTTTTGAGCGCCGGATCGGCACTTTTTTGGAGGTAGCGCATGCTAGCTTCCACTGAAACGCCGAGCCTGACCGATCGGGTGGCCATCCGTAACGTTGTGGTCAGTGTGGCGGACAAACAACTGTTGACGCTGGTGGTACAGGCACTCCACGACGGAGGACTGCCCGTGACGCTGTTTGCCACAGGCGGCACGCTGCAGACGCTCCATGCCGCCAACGCCACCCTGGCGACACCTCTGGCGATCACGGCGATCGAGGATTACACGGGCTTTCCGGAGATGCCGGGCGGGCTCGTCAAGACCCTGCATCCGCTGATCCACGGCGGTCTGTTGGCAGAGCCGGGCGACGAGGCCCAGCGTCAGTATTGTGACCGTCTCGGTATCGAGGCCTTCGATCTTGCCATCATCAACCTGTATCCGTTCGAGGCCGTCGTGCGCCAGCCGGATAGCAGCCTTGATACGGCCCGGCGGCACATCGACATCGGCGGGCCGGCGGTGCTCCGTGCCGCCGCCAAAAACTTTCTGCGTGTCGGGGTCGGGGTCGATCCGGCGGACTACCCTGCCATCGCCGCCGAGCTGACCGCCCAATCCGGATGCCTGTCGCTGATGACCCGTTGGCAGATGGCTCAAAAAGCCTTTCAGCATGTCACGGACTACGACACGGCGATCAGCGACTACCTGTCGGCGCAGTCGTGGGACACGGTGCTAGCAACTTACGATGTGCGCTGAACGACTGTGGCATGCCGCTCAAATGTCCACGACCCCCCCGGCCGGAACGGCTTGCCTGGCGACCTCATCCGCCGAGTCCCGGGTCTGCGATCCGGTGGGACGACGGCAAATGCGGTGTCGGGTCCTGCGGCAGGAACGTGTCGGGGACGGGATCTACGCATTGTGGATCGAGGCACCGACCATGACCACGGCGATGGCCGGTCAGTTCGTTCACGTCCTTTGCGGGGATAGCTATCTCCGGCGTCCGTTCAGTGTGTTCGCTATCGATGGTGACGCCATCGGGATCCTCTATCGGGTCACGGGTGCCGGCACCCGCTGGCTTACGTCGGTCAGCACCGGCGACAGCCTCGACGTCCTCGGCCCATTGGGTCACGGTTTCACCCCGCCGTTTGCCGGGGAACGAGTCGTCGTCGTCGGGGGGGGCGTCGGTGTGGCGCCACTGGCGCTGTTTGCCAGCCAGCACCCGGAGGCCACAGCTGAGGCCGTGTTGGGCTTCCGCAATGACGCTGCCGTTGCGGGCATCGAGCCGTTCATGCGCCATGCCGTGCCCCTGACGCTGCTGACCGAAGTGGGCATCGCCGGTTTGCCCGGACGGGTGACCGACGGCCTGACCGAGCGGATCGCGACCAGTCGGGCCACCCGCATTCTGACCTGTGGCCCGGATCCGATGATGCGGGCCGTTGCCCATATTGCCGAAACTCTCGGTTTGGCTTGTCAGCTGAGCGTCGAACGTCCGATGGGATGTGGCGTCGGTTTATGCCTCGGCTGTGTCCTGCCCATCCTAGACGCCGCAGGGGCCTTCCGGTATGACCGGAGCTGTGTCGAGGGTCCCGTTTTTGGCGCCCGGGAAGTGTCATGGCTGTGACCTTTGTCCAAACCGCCGTCGATCTGAGCGTCGATCTCGGCCCCTTGCGCCTGCCGAACCCGGTGACCCTGGCCTCGGGGACCTGCGGGTATGGCGTGGAACTCTCAGATTTTCTGGATCTCCGGCGCCTGGGAGGCGTGTTCACCAAAGGACTGACGCTCCTGCCACGGGCCGGCAATGCCCCTGAACGGATCGCCGAAAGCCCATCCGGTTTGATCAACCGAATCGGCTTGCAAAATGTCGGCGTCGACGCCTTTCTGAGCGCCAAACTGCCGGCACTGGCGGCATTCAACGTGCCGGTCATCGCCAATGTGGCCGGTGCCACCATCGACGAATACGTGATGATCGTCGAGACCCTGGCGGAAGCCGTTGGTCTGGCGGCCATCGAGTTGAACGTCTCCTGCCCGAATGTGGATTGCGGCGGCATCGAATTCGGCGTGGATGCCGGCCGCCTGGCTGAGTTGGTCAGCGCGGTGCGTCCCCGGACGCCGTTGCCCCTGATCGTCAAACTCACGCCGAACGTCACGGATATCGGCGAAATGGCCCGCCCTGCCGAATCCGCCGGGGCGGACGTCCTCTCCGCCATCAATACGGTGACGGGGCTCAGCGTCTCACCACGCCTGCAGGATGGGCGCCTGAGTCCGACAACCACCGTGCGGGGCGGCCTTTCCGGGCCGGCCATCAAGCCCATTGCGCTGCGCTGCGTCTGGCAGGCGGCCCAGGCCTGTCGCCTGCCGATCATCGGCATCGGCGGCATCAGTTCGCTCGACGACATGCTGGCGTTTTTCGCCGTCGGGGCCAGCGCCATCCAGATTGGCACAGCGACGTTCATCGAGCCCGGGATCGGCGGCCGGTTAACGGCCGATTTGGCTGAATGGCTGGCGGCGCAGGGGATTTCACGTTTTGCCGAGGTGTTGCCGGCACGGGAGGTGCAGGGATGAAGGTGCTTTTGCGGGCTCAAGACAAATTACTGTCGGCGGTGATCGAGCGCCGTTCATTGCTCTGTGTCGGTCTCGATCCGGACTACGACCGGATCCCGGTCCATGCCCTGCGGCAAGAGAATCCCATCGTCTGGTTCAACCGGGCGATCATCGACGCCACACAGGATCTGGTGGCGGCCTACAAGCTCAATCTCGCCTTTTACGAATCGCGGGGCGAGGTGGGGTGGTCGGCCCTCAAACGGACCATCGCCTCGATCCCCGGTGACGTGATGGTCATCCTGGATGCCAAGCGCAGCGACGTCGGGCACACTGCCCGCCACTATGCCGAAGCGATGTTTGACGGGCTCGGCGGCGATGCCGTCACGGTCAATCCCTATCTGGGCCGGGACGGGATCGAGCCGTTTACCGCTTACCGGCAGAAACTGACGTTCCTGCTGGCGGCGACCTCCAATCCGGGGGCGGCGGCCATCCAGGACAGTGTGACCGCCGAGGGTTTGCCCCTCTACCGGCACGTGGCCCGCTTGGGGCGGGAGTTGGCCGGTGGCACGGCCTGCGTCGGACTGGTCGCCGGCGCCACCCAGCCCGAAAAACTGCGCCTGATCCGCCAGGATGCCCCGGACCTGTGGCTTTTGGTCCCAGGTATCGGCGCGCAGGGCGGCGATCTCGCCACCACCCTCCAGCACGGGCTGAATCCGGCCGGCCACGGGGTCCTGATCAATGCCTCCCGCAGTGTCCTCTACGCCGCCACCGACACATCCTTCGCCGATGCCGCCAGGGCGGCCGCACGGGAGCTGCGTGATGCCATCAACCACCATCGCCCCAACACTTGAAGACCGCCTCAGGACGACCGGGGCCCTGTTGCAAGGTCACTTTCAGCTGTCGTCCGGTCTGCACAGCCCCCACTACATCCAGTGCGCCAGGCTGCTACAGCATCCGGGCCATGCCGCCTGGGCCTGTGCCCGTCTGGCAGAGCGGATCACAGGGACGATCGATGTCGTCGTCGGGCCGGCTCTGGGGGGCGTGATTGTCGCTTACGAATTGGCCCGGGCCCTCGGGGTCAGGGCGCTCTTTACGGAGCGTGTGGACGGCGTGATGCAGTTGCGGCGCGGATTTGCTGTCGGTGCCGATGAGCGCATCCTGGTCGCCGAGGACGTGGTGACGACGGGTAAGTCGGCCCGAGAAGCAGTCGCCGCACTGCATACAGCAGGCGGCAGGGTCGTCGGGTTGGCCAGTCTGGTTGACCGAAGTGGTGGCACAGTGGAGTACGGTGTGCCCTTTGTGTCGTTGCTGCCTCTGGAGGTCACCGCCTATGCCCCGGCGCGCTGCCCCCTGTGTGCCGCGGGTCAGCCGGTCAATCAACCAGGTAGCCGTCCTCCGGCGGCTACGGAATGAGGAGCCAGAAACGTGTCTGAATTGAAACATCTCTATCGCACGGCGACGAACGAGACCTTTCCGGACAAGGTGACCGTCATCGTCGGTGACAAATCACGGGTCTATCGCAAGGTCACCTGGCCGGATATCAATGGCCCCGTGGGCCTCCGCTACGGCGAAAATCCCCATCAGGCCGCCGCCTACTATGCGCCGGCCCGTGTGGCGGGCAAAGGGCTCGTCGATTGGGTGAAGCAGGGCAAAGGCGGTCCATCCTGGACGAATCTCGCCGACATCGATCATGCCATGCGGATCCTGCGTTTCCTCGACGCCCCCACTGTGGCGATCATGAAACACCTCAATCCCGCCGGAGTGGCCTCACAGGCTGATGACCGCAACCTGGCGGCCCTGATCCATGCGGCGCGGGCCTGTGACGATCGGGCGGCGTTCGGCGGTGTCGTCGTCGCCAACCGGCTGCTCGATGCCGAAGCGGCGACGGCCATTCTGGCGGGCTATGTCGAGGTGGTGGCGGCGCCGGCTTTCAGTGATGAAGCCCTGGCGATTTTCGAGACGAAGCCGGACCTGCGGGTGGCCAAACTGATCAGCCATCCTCCCCATCAGCCCTATGCCGGCGATCCGCCGGACGTGGACATCAAGATCCTCTCCGATGGCTCGATGATCCTGCAGGCCCCGTACTCGACCCGGGTCCGATCGGCGGACGACTTGATCCTGACCCCGCTGGCGACACGCAACGAGACGACCGTCCAGGTCCTGCGGACCCCCGATGCCGCCCAGTTGCAGGACCTTTTGTTCGCCTGGTACGTGAACACGGGAGTCCGCTCGAACGGCATCGTCATCGCCCGTGGCGGCAAGACTCTCGCCGTCGGCACAGGCGAGCAGGACCGGATCGGTGCCGTGGAGCAGGCGATTGCGAAAGCCCACCAGAGAGGTCACAACCTGCGTGGGGCCGTCGTCAGTTCGGATGGGTTTTTTCCGTTTCGCGATGCCATCGACACCCTGGCCTCCGCCGGGATCGTGGCGGTCACCCAGCCCGGGGGGTCGGTGCGGGACGACGAGGTGATTGCCGCCTGCAATGCCCACAGGATGGCCATGGTCTTCACCGGTGAACGTTGCTTTGGACATTTTTAAAACGGACGGGAGTGCAGACCATGAACCGCGACCTCATCACAGCCCAGCTGGACCGGTGTCTGGACCGCATCGATCTTCCCGAGTTGGGCTCCTCCCATCGGGGAAAGGTCCGGGATAGCTACATCGTGGGGGATCGGCGGCTGCTCATCGCCACCGACCGGGTGTCCGCCTTCGACCGGGTCTTCGACGAGCTGATCCCTTTTAAAGGCCAGGTGTTGAACCAGTTGGCCGCCTTTTTCCTGCGCAAGGCCCGGGACATCGTGCGGACACACCTCATCGACGTGCCCGATCCGAACGTGACTGTGGCCCAGAACGCCCAGGCCCTGCCGGTCGAGGTCATCGTCAGGGGCTATCTGACGGGCTCGGCCTGGCGGGACTATGTCGATGGGCGGTTTACCACGGCCTATGGCTTCACCCTCCCGGAAGGGCTGTCGATGAATGCCAGCCTGGCGACGCCGATCGTCACCCCGACCACCAAAGCGCACAGCGGCCATGACGAGCCGATCACGCACGAACAGGCGGCGGCCCTGGTGGGAGGCCAGGCCCGATGGGCGGAGATCGTCGGCACGTCTTTGGCCCTGTTTGCCCAGGGGACGGAGTTGGCGGCCGGGCGGGGGCTGATCCTCGTCGACACGAAGTACGAGTTCGGCCTCATTGAGGAGGCGCTGATCCTCATCGACGAGCTGCACACCCCGGATTCCAGTCGCTACTGGTACACGATCGCCTATACCGCCGACTCTGCGGATCCCGAGCAGATTTCCAAGGAGTTCCTGCGGGACTGGCTGCGGCGTCAGGGATTCACCGGCGACGGTCCGCTGCCGGCACTGCCCACCGAGGTGCGGGTCGAGATTGCCGAGCGCTACCTGGCGCTGTACCGGGCGTTTACCGGGCAGGACCTCGTGCCCTCGTTCGGGGAGGAGATCAAGACCCGCATCTGGCATGCCCTGCAGGCAAAGGCCTACATCCGGGGGGGCATGGTGTCGATCATCATGGGCAGCGCTGCCGACGAGCCAATCGCCGCCAAGGTCAGGCGGATCCTCGACGCCTACGACGTGCCGAGTGTGGTCCACGTCGCTTCGGCCCACAAAGTGCCTGAGCGGGTCATGCGGATTGTCGACGCCTGCAACCGCAGCGCCCAGCCGCTCGTGCACATCACGATCGCCGGTCGTTCCAACGGCCTGTCCGGCGTCACGGCCGCCAATGCCGTGCACCCGGTCATCGCCCTGCCGGCGTTTGCGGATCAGGCCGATTATCTGGTGAACATCCATTCCAGCCTGCAGATGCCCTCCGAAACCCCCGTGATGACCGTCATCGATCCTCAGAATGCCGCTCTGGCGGCGCTGCGGATCCTGGCGCAGGCAGACCCCAAGCTGCGGGAGCGGCTGACCAAACAGGTGGCGACGATGAAGGCCCGTTTTGATCAGGAGGTGCTCGTATGAACGTCCTCGTCCTTGGTTCCGGTGGTCGGGAACATGCCCTGACGGCGGCCGTTGCCCGGTCTCCCCGGGTTGAACACGTCTACTGTGCCCCCGGCAATGCCGGAACGGGCACCTTGGCGACCAACGTGAGCCTTGATCTGCGGGACCTAGACAGCGTGGTGGCCTTCGCCCGCACGATGGCCATCGACCTGACGGTCGTCGGACCGGAAGGGCCGCTGGAGGCGGGCATCGTCGATCGCTTCCACGCCGCCGGCCTGCGTATCCTCGGCCCGACGGCCGCCGCCGCCCGCCTGGAGACGTCGAAAGCCTGGGCCAAGGTCTTCATGCAACGTTATGACATCCCGACGGCGCCTTTTGCCATCGCGGAGTCTCCGGCGATCGGCCAGCAACTGGTTCGGGCCATGTGGCGCGAATCGGGCCTGGTCGTCAAAGCGGACGGCCTGGCCGCCGGCAAGGGTGTTGTGGTGGCCGAGACCCGGGAACAGGCACTCAAGGCCATCGAACTGTTGATGGATCGGCAGACCTCTGGGGCTGCGGGCAACCTGCTGGTCATCGAGGAACGCCTCACCGGACCCGAAATCTCGCTGATCATCGCCGTGGACGGCCAGGGCTGGCAGGCATTTCCCACCGCCCAGGATCACAAGCTCCTCCACGACGGTGATCTGGGACCCAATACGGGCGGCATGGGTGCCTTTGCACCGGTCGCCATGATCAGCAGTCACGGCATGCGAGCCATCGAGACGACCATCCTGGCGCCGCTGATGGCCGGCTTGCAGGCCGAAGAACTCGACTACCGGGGATTCCTGTTTCTCGGCCTGATGATGACCCCAACTGGCCCCCAGGTCCTGGAATTCAATTGCCGGCTCGGCGACCCCGAGGCTCAGGTCCTGCTGCCGGGGCTGGAGACGGATTTTGTCGAGTTGGCCGGGGCCATTCTCTCGGGCACGCTGAGTGACTTGCCTCTGGTCAGCGACGGACTGTTCCGTCTGGGGGTGGTGGCGACGGCCAAGGGTTATCCGGGACCGACACCGGGTCATCAGCTGATCACCGGCTTGGCCCATCTCGCCCATGAGCCTGGGATCACCGTCTTCCATGGCGGCACAGACCGGGATGCGGTCGGCGGTGTCGTCACCCGTGGGGGACGGGTGCTCACGGTCGTCGGGGAGGGCCGGACCCTGGACGACGCGCAGCGTTTGGCCTATGCCGCGGTCGAGAGCCTCCGTTTCGACGGTGAAATGCCGCATTTTCGCCGGGACATCGGCCGGCGGGCCCTGCTCGTGGACAAACGATCATGACCCGCCTCGCCGTTTTTGCCTCCGGGAAAGGGTCCAACCTGGCCCGTATCCTGGCGGCCTGCCAGCAAGGGACGATTGCCGGCAGCGTCGTGCTCGTCGTCTGCAATGAACCCGGTGCCGGTGCCGTGGGCATTGCCCGCATGGCCGGCATCCCCGTATTAATCGCCGATCACCGGGATTACCCCAGCCGGGTGGCCCATGAGCGGGCCATCGTCCATGCCCTCGACGAGCATCAGGTGATCCTCGTGGTGCTGGCCGGCTATATGCGGCTGCTCAGCCCGTTCCTGCTGGGCTACCTGTATGACCCGCGGATGAAGCAATCTCGGGTGATCAGCATCCATCCCACCGATCCGGCCCTATATCAGGGACCGGCCGGCTATGCGTGGGCCATCGCCACCGGCCAGACGGCCACGGCGGTGACGGTGCAGTACGTCGACGAGGGCATGGATACCGGCCGGATCATCCTGCAGGAGGCCTTCGCAGTCCTGCTGGAAGACACCGTGGAGACACTCAAAGCGCGTGGACAGGCGATCGAACATCGGCTGTTTCCTCGGGCCATCCAGCATGTCGTCGATCGGATGGGGAGCCGACTGTCATGTGCGGCGTCCTAGGCCTGCTCGATCCGACGGGTGCCGTGGTGGAGGATCTCGCCCGGGGTGCCCTGGCCCTGCAGCATCGCGGCCAGGACGGGGCAGGACTGGTGACTTATGCCGACCGGTTTTATCACCGGACGGGGCTCGGGTTGTGGTCCGAGGTGTTTCGCCATGAATCGCTGACCGCCTTCCGAGGGCAACTGGGTTTGGCTCATTTGCGCTACGGGACGTCCGGCACCGGCGACTCCGAAGAATGCCAGCCTTTTCTGCTGTCCTATCCGTTCGGCCTCGCCCTCGTCCACAACGGCAACCTGACCAACGACGCGATGTTGCGCCAGCGGCTGGATGCCTCGGGTCATCGGCTCGTCAATTCGGCCAGCGACTCCGAGACCCTGCTCCAGGTGTTTGCCCAGGCGTTGGCCAGGCAGGATCTGACGAACATGACCCCGGCGGCGATCCTCGACGCCGTCGATGCGACGATGGCCAAGCTCGAAGGGGCCTATGCCGTCGTCATCCTGATCGCCCACCATGGCCTGCTGGCCTTCCGGGATCCGCACGGGATCCGACCGCTCGTCGTTGGCATGCGGGACCGGGCCGTCGCCTTCGCATCCGAATCGGTCGCCCTGGATGCCATGGACGTCGAGCTTGTCCGGGACGTGGCACCGGGCGAGGCGATTTTCGTCGATTTGTCGGGACGCGTGCACACCCGTCAGTTGCGTCAGGCGCCCTTGGCCCACTGTGCCTTTGAGTACGTCTATCTCGCCCGCCCCGAGTCCATCATCGACGGTGAGAGCGTGGCCGGGGCTCGCGAAGCGCTCGGCGAGGCCCTGGCCAGAAGGTTCGAGGTCCGATCCACGCACGACGTCGTCTTCGATGTGCCTTCCAGTGCTGAAGACACGGCCGTCGCCTTTGCCCGGGCTATCGAATTGCCCTACCGCAAGGGCATTCGCAAGAAGCAGTACGCGCACCGATCGTTCATCGCCGCCAATCGGACATTGCGCCAGCACGTCGTGGGCATGAAGTTCCTTCTCGAAAAGCGGGCGATCGCCGGTCAGCGGGTCATCGTCGTCGACGACTCCATCGTCCGGGGCACGACGGCCCGGGTCCTGATGGGCCGGTTGCGGCAGCAGGGGGCGACCAAGCTCGCCTTTCTGTCGGCGGCGCCCCGGATCACGCACCCGTGTGTCTGCGGGAT